>NZ_JAXDEO010000029.1:0-89683 GCF_035064975.1 Pseudomonas sp. YuFO20 | reverse complement strand
CCTTCTCCATCACTTCAGTAGCTGGATCCTGCCCCTCCGGAAACTTCCCCTTCAAATTCCACGCAAACGCAATGATCTCGGCAATCGTCAGATAAAGCTCCTGCGGAATACTGTCCCCCAACTCCATCCGCGCCAGCAGGCTCACCAGTTCGGAGTTCTCATAGATCGGCACTTCGCAGTCGCGGGCGATGCGCAGGATTTCTTCGGCCAGTTCTTCGTCGCCCTTGGCGGTGAGGGTCGGGGCGTGGGTGCCGTCGTATTTGAGGGCGATGGCCTGGCGTGGGGCGTTGGGGTTTTTCATGCGTTTTCGTCGACCCAGCGTTCTTCGAGGCGGGTTTGTGGACCTTGGGGCGGTTTGCCGAGGTGGCAGTCGAGATCGCCGACGTTCAGGCCTGCCGCCAGCATGCGTTGGCGCAGGGCCGCCAGGTTGCTTTCGATCAGGCTGGCGGTGTAGGCGCGTTCGGCCCACAACTGGCTGCTGAGGCTGCCCTGGATCAGCTGTGCCTGTACCTGCAACGGGCCGAGCGGCTCCATGTCGAACGCCAGTTCGATGCGCCAGAGTTGTTGTTTGGGCGCGCGTTCTTCGGGGCGTTCCTTGGGTTGTTCTCTTTCGTGGGCCTCCTCGCGTTGGAACTTGATCTGCAACGGCACGATGTCCTGCAGGTTGCGCATCGGGATCTCCAATTGCCAGGTACTCATCAAGCGCCCGTCCGAGGTGACGCCGGTCTGCTCCAGGCTGGACAGCTGGTGACTTTGCAGGCGGGAAACCGCTGCGGCGGCCAGGCGCAGCAGGTGTTCCAGATCGTCTTCGCCTTCGGCGCCTTGCAATAGCCGTTCAGGCAGCGGAAACCCGCTCGGCGACGGCTTTGCGTTGACTTGGCCGAGCATGCCCAAGGCATTGCGTACAAAACTCGGCATGGCCTGGGCCAGGGTGTTGCCGGCGATGATCGCGCTGAGGTGGGTGCCGGCTGGAAGCGCGGAGGACAATTGGCCGATCAGTTTGAGCAGGTCGCCTTTCATGTCCGGCGCCAGGTTCTGCCCGCCCAGCAGTTTTGCTTCGAGGAATGCGCCGCTGCTGGCCAGCGCCTGGGCCAGGCCTTTGGCGCTGCTCAATTGCTGCAGGTCCGGCAGCCCCGCAAGCAATCGGTCCACGGCCGCGCGCAGGTCGCCGGAGGTCTGGTCCGAAGCCGGCAGGTTTTGCAGCAGTTTGAGCAAGCCGTCCAGCGAGCCCTGGCGGCTTTGCTGGCTGAGCAGTTGCTGGGTCACGGCCAATTGTTCCTGGCGGCTGCTCAAGGGCACGAACTTCAAGGTCTGGGCGTCTTGCACCTGGGCGCTGAGCAAGGTACCGATGCGCAACGGCTGCGCGCTGTCGATGCTCAGCGTGCTGCCGCTCAGCGCGGTGTTGAGCAGACTGACCATCGAGCGAAACACCGCGGGTTGCCCCGGCACTTGTGGCAGCACCTGGGAAGTCAGCACCTTACCCTGCACCAAGGTGCCGACCGGCATCTGCGCCGTGTCGAGGCGGGTGAGGGTGGCGACGCTGGCGGCGAGAGCTTGCTGTACGGTGACCGCCAGGTTGCCCGCCGAAGGTTGGGTGACTGCGACGCTGGTGCCTTGGGCCAGGGGTTGGTTGCTGAGGGCCTGGAGCGTGGTCTGCCGGCCGCTTTCGAGGGTGAGCTTGAGCAGCAATTGAAACGCCTGGTCCGCCTGCTTGAGCGACAGCACTTCGGCCTTGGCGGTCTGGCCGGCGCTGATCAGGCCCTCCATCGGCGTCAGCAGCTTGAGCAGTTCGCCGTTGACCGCCTGCGGGCGTGCGGTCGCCGGGGCGGCCTGCGGTAGCGGGAGGATGTTCATTTCGCCTGTCATACGCGGTCACAACCTTGGGAAATTGCACGCTTGAGAGTAGGAAATGGCATGTATAATGCCGCTCCGTTGTATACAGATTGCGCTAAATTTCGCAGTTAATTGACGCAGCTCTCTCGTTCGGGGCGCCAATACCTTTATTCTGCATCTCTTTAACGGCTGCGCCAGCGCCGACTTGAACCGTATAAGGCCCGTGAACCCTTGACCAGTCCAGTCCTGCAAACCGTTGCCCTTGCCTGTGAGCGAGACCTTCGGCTGCTCTTCGAAAATCTCGATTTGAGAATGGCCAGTGGCGAAATGGTACAGATCAGTGGCCCCAATGGCAGTGGCAAGACCAGCCTGTTGCGCCTGTTGTCCGGCCTGATGCACCCGACTGCCGGTCAAGTGCTGCTCAACGGTCAACCGCTGAGCGAGCAACGCACCGAGCTTGCGCGCAATCTGTTGTGGATCGGTCATGCCGCCGGCATCAAGGACTTGCTGACCCCGCAAGAGAACCTGAGCTGGCTTTGCGCCCTGCATCAACCGGCGTCCCATGAGGCGATCTGGCAGGCCCTGGCGGCTGTCGGACTGCGGGGTTTCGAGGACGTGCCTTGCCACACCCTGTCCGCCGGTCAACAGCGCCGAGTGGCCCTGGCGCGGCTCTATCTGGACAGCCCGCCGCTGTGGATCCTCGATGAGCCGTTCACCGCCCTCGACAAGCAAGGCGTGGCGCAACTCGAAGAACACCTGGCTGCGCACTGCGAGCGCGGCGGCATGGTGGTGCTGACCACGCACCACACGCTGAGCCGGATGCCGGCGAGCTATCGCGATATTGATCTGGGGAACTGGGCCGTATGAGTGTTTTCGGCCTGTTGGTCGCCCGTGAGGCCCGTCTGCTGTTCCGCCGTCCCGCCGAACTGGCCAATCCGCTGGTGTTCTTTGCCATCGTCGTTTCGCTGTTCCCGCTGGCGGTCGGTCCCGAGTCTCAATTGTTGCAAACCTTGTCTCCGGGACTGGTCTGGGTGGCGGCCCTTTTATCGGTCCTGCTCTCGCTGGACGGGCTCTTCCGCAGTGATTTCGAAGACGGATCGCTTGAACAGTGGGTCCTTTCGCCGCACCCCCTGGCTCTTCTGGTTTTGGCCAAGGTACTGGCACACTGGGCGTTTTCCGGCCTGGCACTGGTTTTGCTCGCGCCCTTGCTGGCGTTGATGCTCGGTTTGCCTGCCGCCTGTCTGCCGGTGTTGCTGCTTTCCTTATTGCTGGGTACACCGGTGCTGAGCCTGCTCGGTGCGGTGGGCGCGGCCTTGACGGTCGGTTTGAAGCGCGGTGGCCTGTTGTTGGCGTTGCTGATCCTGCCGTTGTACATCCCGGTGTTGATCCTTGGCAGTGGCGCCTTGCAGGCGGCCTTGCAGGGCATGCCGGCGACCGGTTATCTCTTGTGGCTTGGTAGCCTGACCGCCCTGGCGATAACCCTGACACCTTTTGCAATAGCTGCTGGCCTGAAGATCAGCGTCGGCGAATAATAATGAGGCCTGATCATTTTTTGATCACTTCTTTTGAAGAAAGGCAGGCCCTGGCTCTTCACAGTAAAGAGCAACCGTGACGGAAACAAAGTATGAACTGGACGTGGTTTCACAAGCTCGGCTCGCCCAAATGGTTTTACGGCATCAGCGGCAAAATGCTGCCATGGCTGAGCGTCGCGGCGTTGCTGCTGATCGGCATTGGCGTGGTCTGGGGCCTGGCCTTCGCGCCGCCGGACTACCAGCAGGGCAACAGCTTTCGCATCATCTATATCCACGTCCCGGCCGCCATGTTGGCCCAGTCCATCTACGTGATGCTGGCGGTGTGCGGCATCGTCGGGCTGGTGTGGAAAATGAAACTGGCCGACGTCGCCCTGCAATGCGCAGCGCCCATCGGTGCCTGGATGACCGCCGTGGCGCTGGTCACCGGGGCGATCTGGGGCAAGCCGACCTGGGGCTCGTGGTGGGTCTGGGATGCACGCCTTACGTCCATGCTGATCCTGCTTTTCCTGTACTTCGGTCTTATTGCGCTGGGCAACGCCATCAGCAATCGTGACAGCGCGGCCAAGGCTTGCGCGGTGCTGGCGATTGTCGGCGTGATCAATATCCCGATCATCAAGTACTCGGTGGAGTGGTGGAACACCCTGCACCAGGGCGCGACCTTCACCCTCACGGAAAAACCGGCGATGCCCGCCGAGATGTGGCTGCCCTTGCTGCTGACGGCGCTGGGTTTCTACTGTTTCTTCGGTGCGGTGTTACTGCTGCGCATGCGCCTTGAAGTGCTCAAGCGCGAAGCCCGGGCCAGCTGGGTCAAGGCCGAAGTGGAAAACAGCCTGGAGGTCGCTCGATGAGTTTTGCTTCATTCGGCGACTTCCTCGCCATGGGCCATCATGGCCTGTATGTATGGTCGGCCTATGGCATCTGCCTGGCGGTGCTGGCCCTCAACGTGGCGGCGCCGATCCTGGCCCGCAAGCGGTATCTGCAACAAGAGGCGCGTCGTCTGCGCCGGGAGAACGGCAAGTGAATCCGCTGCGTAAAAAGCGTCTCATCATTATTCTGGCGATCCTGGTCGGGGTCGGCGCCGCGGTGGGCCTGGCCCTGAGCGCCCTGCAGCAGAACATCAACCTGTTTTATACACCGACCCAGATCGCCAATGGCGAAGCCCCGCAGGACACGCGCATCCGCGCCGGCGGCATGGTCGAGGCGGGTTCCCTGCAGCGCTCCGGCGACTCGCTGGACGTGAAGTTCGTCGTCACCGACTTCAACAAATCCGTGACCATCGCTTATCGCGGCATCCTCCCTGACCTGTTCCGCGAAGGGCAGGGCATCGTCGCCCTGGGCAAGCTCAATGCCGACGGCGTGGTGGTGGCCGATGAAGTGCTGGCCAAGCACGATGAAAAGTACATGCCGCCGGAAGTGACCAAGGCGTTGAAAGACAGTGGTCAATCCGCTCCAACGCCCGCTAAGGAGGGTTGATCCATGACTTCCGGCATCTTTATTCCTGAGTTGGGCCACCTGGCCATGATCCTGGCACTGTGTTTCGCCCTGGTCCAGGCCGTGGTTCCGTTGGTTGGCGCCTGGCGCGGTGATCGCCTGTGGATGAGCCTGGCCCAACCGGCCGCATGGGGCCAGTTCGCGTTCCTGCTGTTCGCCTTCGGTTGCCTGACCTACGCGTTCATGGCCGACGATTTCTCCGTCGCCTATGTCGCCAGCAACTCCAACAGCGCCTTGCCCTGGTACTACAAATTCAGCGCCGTGTGGGGTGCGCACGAAGGTTCGTTACTGCTCTGGGCGTTGATCCTCGGCGCCTGGACGTTCGCCGTGTCGGTGTTCTCCCGGCAGCTGCCGCAGGTGATGCTGGCGCGGGTGCTGGCGGTGATGGGCATGATCAGCACGGGTTTCCTGCTGTTCCTGATCCTCACTTCGAACCCGTTCAAGCGCATCCTGCCGCAAATCCCCAGCGATGGCGCCGACCTCAATCCGCTGCTGCAGGATATCGGCCTGATCGTCCACCCACCGATGCTGTACATGGGTTACGTCGGTTTCTCGGTGGCGTTCGCCTTCGCCATCGCCGCGTTGATGGGCGGTCGTCTGGATGCCGCGTGGGCGCGTTGGTCGCGTCCATGGACCATCGTCGCCTGGGCCTTCCTCGGCATCGGCATCACCCTGGGCTCGTGGTGGGCCTACTACGAACTCGGCTGGGGCGGCTGGTGGTTCTGGGACCCGGTGGAAAACGCCTCGTTCATGCCCTGGCTGGTGGGCACCGCGTTGATTCACTCGTTGGCGGTCACGGAAAAACGTGGCGTGTTCAAGAGCTGGACCGTGCTGCTGGCCATCGCCGCCTTTTCCTTGAGCCTGCTGGGCACCTTCCTCGTGCGTTCCGGCGTGCTGACCTCGGTGCATGCCTTTGCCTCGGACCCCGAGCGCGGCGTGTTCATCCTGATCTTCCTGCTGTTCGTGGTCGGCGGTTCGCTGACGCTGTTCGCCTTGCGTGCACCGGTGGTCAAGAGCCAGGTCGGCTTCAACCTCTGGTCCCGGGAAACCCTGTTGCTGGGCAACAACCTGGTGCTGGTGGTGGCGGCTTCGATGATACTGCTCGGCACCTTGTATCCGTTGATCCTGGATGCCATGACCGGTGCCAAGCTGTCGGTCGGCCCGCCGTACTTCAACGCGCTGTTCATTCCGTTGATGGCCTTGTTGATGCTGGTGATGGCGGTCGGCGTGATCGTGCGCTGGAAAGACACCCCGGTGAAATGGCTGCTGGGCATGCTCACCCCGGTACTGCTCGGCAGCGCCGCGCTGGCGGTGGTGGCGGGCGTCGCCTACGGCGATTTCAACTGGGCGGTGCTGGCCACCTTCATGCTCGCGGCCTGGGTGTTGCTGGCCGGTGCGCGTGACATTGTCGACAAGACTCGCCACAAAGGCCTGATCAAAGGCCTGCCGACCCTGACCCGCAGCTACTGGGGCATGCAGGTTGCCCACCTGGGCATCGCCGTCTGCGCCCTCGGCGTGGTGTTGTCGAGCCAGAACAGTGCCGAGCGCGACCTGCGCCTGGCACCGGGGGAATCCATGGCCCTGGGCGGTTACCAGTTCGTGTTCGAAGGCGCCAAACATTTCGAAGGCCCGAACTTCACCTCCGACAAGGGCACCGTACGGGTGATCAGGGACGGCAAGGAAGTCAGCGTGCTTCACCCGGAAAAACGCCTCTACACGGTACAGAACTCGGTGATGACTGAAGCCGGGATCGACGCCGGTTTCACCCGTGACCTCTACGTCGCCCTGGGCGAGCCCCTGGGAGATGGCGCCTGGGCGGTGCGCGTACACGTCAAGCCGTTCGTGCGCTGGATCTGGTTCGGTGGCTTGCTCACCGGGCTGGGCGGGTTGCTGGCAGCGATGGACCGGCGTTATCGGGTCAAGGTGAAAGCCCGTGTGCGTGAAGCGCTGGGCATGACGGGAGCTACTGCATGAGACGTTGGTTGATGCTGTTACCACTGGCGATTTTTCTGGTGGTGGCGGTTTTCCTGTATCGCGGTCTGTACCTCGACCCGGCCGAGTTGCCCTCGGCGATGATCGGCAAACCGTTCCCGGAGTTTTCCCTGCCAGCGGTGCAGGGCGACAAGACCCTGACCCGCGCCGACATCCTCGGCAAGCCGGCACTGGTCAACGTCTGGGGCACCTGGTGCATTTCCTGCCGGGTCGAGCACCCGGTGTTGAACAAGCTGGCCGAGAAGGGCGTGGTGATCTACGGCATCAACTACAAGGACGTCAACGCCGACGCCTTGAAGTGGCTGGCGGAGTTCCACAACCCGTATCAACTGGACATCCGCGACGATGCCGGCACCCTGGGCCTGAACCTCGGCGTGTACGGCGCCCCGGAAACCTTCTTCATCGACGCCAAGGGCATCATCCGCGACAAGTTCGTCGGCGTGATCGACGAGCAGGTCTGGCGCGAAAAACTGGCGGCCAAGTATCAGGCGCTGGTTGATGAGGCCAAGCCATGAAACGCTTTTTAGCCGCCGTGGTATTGGGTTTGAGCCTGGCCGGCGTAGCCCACGCCGCCATCGACACCTACGAGTTCGCCAAGGAAGGTGATCGCGAGCGTTTTCGCGAATTGACCAAGGAGCTGCGTTGCCCCAAGTGCCAGAACCAGGACATCGCCGACTCCAATGCGCCGATCGCTGCCGACCTGCGCAAAGAGATTTTCCGCATGTTGGGCGAGGGCAAGGACAACCAGCAGATCATCGACTTCATGGTCGATCGCTACGGTGATTTCGTCCGCTACAAACCGGCCCTGAACGCCAAGACCGCGCTGCTCTGGTTCGGTCCCGCCGGCCTGTTGCTGGGTGGTTTCGTGGTCATCGCGGTGATCGTCCGCCGTCGTCGCGCGCAACGCGCCGAGACGCCGGGCTCGCTTTCTGCCGAGGAGCGCGAGCGCCTCGACCAACTGTTGGATAAAAACCAAGAATGATTGATTTCTGGCTCGCTGCAGGTCTGCTCCTTCTGGTGGCCCTGAGTTTTCTGCTGATCCCCGTTCTGCGTAGTCGTCGCGCCCAGCTCGAAGAGGATCGTACTGCCCTGAACGTGGCGCTGTATCAGGAGCGCGTGGCTGAGCTGCAGGTTCAGCAGGCGGAGGGCGTTCTCGATGCCGCGCAAATGGACGCAGGCCGCGCCGAAGCCGCACGTGAATTGCTCGCCGACACCGAGGGCGTTGCCGCGCCGCGGGTGTCGCGCCTGGGCAAACCGGCGCCGTTGCTGGCAGCGATTCTGGTCCCGGTGCTGGGCCTGGGCCTGTACCTGCATTTCGGTGCCAGCGACAAGGTCGAGCTGACCCGGGAATTCTCCCAGGCGCCGCAGTCGATGGAAGAGATGACCCAACGTCTGGAGCGCGCAGTCGCGGCGCAGCCGGATTCCGCCGAAGCCCTGTACTTCCTCGGTCGCACCTACATGACCCAGGATCGTCCGGGTGACGCGGCGAAGGTCTTCGAGCGCACCGTCAACCTTGCCGGCCGTCAGCCTGAATTGCTTGGGCAATGGGCGCAGGCCCTGTACTTCGCCGATGGCAAGAAATGGTCTGACAAGGTCCAGGCCCTGACCGACGAAGCGCTGAAAGCCGATCCGAAGGAAGTCACCAGCCTTGGCCTGCTGGGCATCGCCGCCTTCGAAGGCCAGCGTTACCAGGAAGCGATCGATTACTGGAATCGCCTGCTGGAACAACTGCCGCCGGAGGATCAATCCCGTGTCGCGCTGCAGGGCGGTATTGCCCGCGCCAGCGAGAAACTGGTGGCCAGCGGTGGCAAAGTGGCCGAGGCGCCAGCGGCCAAGCCGGCAGCGCTGCTCAAGGTCCGGGTGGACCTGGCGGCCGAACTGAAAACCAAGGTGCAGCCGGGCGACAGCGTGTTCATCTTCGCCCGCGCCACCTCGGGCCCACCGGCGCCGTTGGCGGCCAAGCGCCTGACCGTGGCTGACCTGCCGGCCACCGTGGAACTGGGCGATGGCGATGCAATGATGCCGCAGTTGAAACTGTCGAACTTCCCTGAAGTCCAACTGGTTGCGCGCATCTCCCGTGCCGGCCAACCGACGGCAGGCGAGTGGATCGGTCGCAGCCAGCCCCTGGCCAGCAGCACCACCGCGCCGCAACAACTGACCATCGACAGCCCGGATAAATAAGCCCGGATAAATAACAGGAAACGCCACCATGACCGCCATTGCTCGTATCACACTGCTCAGCGTTGTTTTGGGGCTGAGCGCTTGTGCGGTCCAGCGGCCACCCGAGCAGACGACCCCGCCACCGATCCCGCCGTCGCAGCCGAGTACCAAGCCGGCGCCGACGACGGTGCCGAGCAAGCCGACCACGCCGGCCAAACCGGTCAAGCCGTTGCCGCGCACCTCCGCGAGCTTTGCGCCACCACCGGGGGGTAACAGTCATTGGGACCCGAAACTGGGTGTGTACGTGCTCGACGGTCAGCCGAACACGTTCTACCGCCAGCGCACCTACTACCGTTGGGATAACGGCTGGAGCCGCTCGATCAGCCCCAACGGGCCGTGGGAAGAGACGGACATCCAGGGCGTGCCGGGTGGTTTGGGACGGCAGTTCGGGCAGTAACGCAAAAGGCGACCTTCGGGGTCGCCTTATTTGTGGGGCTGAATCTGTTCTTGCAAGCAAAGTCAAAAGATCGCAGCCTGCGGCAGCTCAAGGATTAAGCCCGGCCACACTATTGGCGACACACCCGGTCAATGGTGATGGACCACTCGCCGGGCCAGCGCCAGATCGTGCAGGGATCCAGGTACCGTGAGTGCTTCATGGCCACCGGGCTCTCTGATCGCGACAAGAAAACTAACCGGTGGTCCAGCAAGTAGGGCGACAAGCGAAGAGGGTGATTGGATGTCAGGTAGATTGATCTATCTCATCGGGCCTTCGGGCTCGGGCAAGGACAGCCTGCTCGATGCCGCGCGAACACGTTTGGCCGAGCGAGGCTGCCGTATCGTGCGGCGGGTCATTACGCGATCGGCGGAAGCCGTTGGCGAAGCGGCGTTGGGGGTCAGTCCTGAGCAGTTCCTAGAGATGGAGGCCCAGGGCGCGTTTGCCCTGAGCTGGCACGCCAATGGCCTGACCTATGGCATTCCACGTGAAATCGACGACTGGCTGGCTGCCGGGCAGGACGTGCTGGTGAACGGCTCGCGGGGGCACCTGCACGATACTCGCGAGCATTATCCGAACGTGGTGGCGGTGTTGCTGACTGTGGACGAGGCTGTGTTGCGCCAGCGCTTGCTGGCGCGGGGTCGTGAGTCCATGGCCGAGATCGACCAGCGCCTGGCGCGCAATGCCCGTTTCAGTGAGCGCCTGCTGGCCGATGATCCATCAGTGCACGTGCTCGACAACTCCGGGTCACTGGAGCGCACCGTCGAGCGACTATTGACCTGCCTCGACGAGCCCGGCGCATGCGCCTGACCGGGATGCGTGACAACCACGCTCCGGTCAAAGCAGGCGCTGGCAAAATCTGCGATCCTTTGAGCTGGTCCTGGATCTCCTCAGCTCTCCCTGCGTAACAACCCCTGCACATATTCCCCCAGCGCGCGCATTGGCGCTGGCCAGTTTCCGGTGGGAACCCATCCGTCTGTCATCACACTCCGCAACACAACCAAACGTCGCACCTTGGATTTTTGTGCTTGAGTAAATATAACTCTAGGGTTATTTTTATCGAGCCGAAGCAAGGAGGCTGGTGGTGCAGAGCAGGCTATTGATCAAGGAGTTGATGGAGGCGGGTTGGACCCTGGACCGGGTTACTGGCAGTCATCACATCTTCACCCACCGTTACAACCCGTACACCATTCCCGTCCCCCATCCGAAAAAGGATCTGCCGCTCGGGACGGTCAAGAGCATCAGGAGGCGAGCCGGGCTGTTCTGCCCGCCAGCCAGTTACGCAGGAGATCCATAATGCAATATCCAATCTGTATCGAATGGGGCGATGAGAACACCGCCATCGGTATCCAGATCCCCGATATTCCAGGTGCGGTAACCGCCGGGGATAGCTTTGAAGAGGCCTACAACGCCGCTGTCGAAATTGCCCACATCATGCTGCAAGAGCTGGCGGCGGATGGCGAATCGGTTCCGATGCCGACTTCGGCGACGCTGCATCGCAGCAATCCCGAGTTCGCCGACATGGGCTGGGGCATGCTGGAGCTGGACATCTCGCCATACCTGGGCAAGACCGAGAAGGTCAACGTGACGTTGCCCGGCTATGTGATCCAGCGCATTGACCGTTATGTGCGCGAGCACAATGTCAAAAGCCGCTCGTCGTTCCTCGCGGATGCGGCGATGGAGAAGCTGGTTCGTAATTGACAGTAACATCGCCTTGGCGGGTAAACCGACTTGCCCGCCTGGCGCATGAGTCGTTATGCCGTCGCCAGCGAAGCCTTCTGTGAAACACTGAGGAACCGCAACAACGCCACCAGGGGAAACGCACTGCCCACGATCACGATCCACAACCAGCCACCGTGCTCATACACCGCACTGGCCACGGATGAGCCAAACGCGCCGCCGATGAAGATGCTGGTCATGTACAAGGCATTCAGGCGGCTGCGGCTCTTGGCGTCCAGGGCATAGACCGCGCGTTGACCGAGGACCATGTTCATTTGCACGCAGAAGTCCAGGACCACGCCGGTCACTGCCAGGCCGATCACGCTGTAGGCCGGGTGGATGAAGGCGGGCAGGAAGCTCAGGCTGGCAAACAGCAGGGCCAGCAATGACGCACTGCGGGTATGCCCGGCGTCGGCCAGGCGTCCGGCGATAGGCGCGGCAATGGCGCCGATGGCGCCGACCAGGGCGAAAATCGCGATCTGGCTTTGCGACAGGCCATGATTGCGCGCCAGCTCCAGCGGCACGGCGGTCCAGAACAGGCTGAACGTGGCGAACATGCAGCCTTGGTAAAACGCCCGTTGGCGCAACACCGGTTGTTGGCGCAGCAGCGTCCAGAGCGAACCCAGCAACTGGCCATAGGACGCGCTGTGGTCAGGCTGGCGCTTGGGGATGGTCAGCACCAGCACGATGCTGATCGCGGCCATCAATAGCGCGGCAATGACAAACATTGCCCGCCAACCGAAATGATCGGCCACCACGCTGGACACCGGTCGCGCCAGCAAGATCCCCAGCAACAAGCCACCCATGATCCCGCCGACCACGCGGCCGCGAGATTCTTCCGGCGCCAGGTGCGCGGCCAGTGGAATCAGGATCTGCACCGACACCGAGCTGAAACCCACCAGCAGCGAAATCAGCAAAAACACGTTCGGCTGATCGGTGAACGCCGCGCCCAGCAGGCTGGCAATCGCCACCAGGGTGGTGATGATCATCAGCCGGCGGTTTTCCAGCAGGTCACCCAGGGGTACGAGGAAGAACAGGCCCAGGGCATAGCCGATCTGGGTCAGCGACACGATCAGGCTGGCCATGGTGCTGGTCAGGCCGATGTCCGGTGCGATCAGCCCAATGATTGGCTGCGCATAGTAGATGTTGGCGACGATCGCACCGCAGCAGAAGGCGAACAGCAGCACCATGCCTCGGGTCATTGTCGCTGTGCCGTGGGGCACCTGAGTCGCTGGGGTCATAACGTGTCTCGTTGAACAGAAGGGAATGCGCGCAGGCTAAAGGCTTGACCGCAACGGTGGAAGAGAGTTTGGACTGATAGTAATCATGCCATGGCGTAATGATTGCCAGCGGTTGACCGACCATCCGAAGAAACACCCGCTTTGCCCTGACAGCTAGAATCTACAGGGGGATCACTTCAACGTGTCCTTACAAAGCGGGAGTATCACGATGAAAATCGTATCTTCGCTAGCGTTGGTGGTAGCGGTTGGGTCGATCTTCGGGTGCTCGACAGTACCTGACAGCCAGGTCACCAACGTTCCCCTGAACGCTACTTCCATCAATGCCGGGAACATCGCCCGGCCCATCATGATGTCCGACGGTAAAGCAACGGTGTTCTGGTTCGCGGTCAGTGGCGAAAGCATGGGAAGTGCTTTGCCGGGCCGTCTGGAGGCCTATATCTATTCGGGAAGCTGCGCGAGCCTGGGTGCGAAACCGGCCTATGACATGAATGACGGTCCGAATGCGCGGTTCTATTCGCAGGCGTCGCACCAGTATTTCTGGAAGAGTGCGCCGGTCGCCGTGGAAACGCTGCGAGCGGGCGGTTATGCCCTGGTCGTGCGTGAAAGCCCGGCCGATGGTCACCAGGCTATTTTCTGCGGCAACCTGAGCTAGCGCCACACCCCTGTAGGAGCTGCCGCAGGCTGCGATCTTTTGACTTTTATTTTTCAAGATCAAAAGATCGCAGCCTGCGGCAGCTCCTACAGGGGATTGTGGTTACTGGGCGTAAATCTGGTCGAAAACCCCACCATCATTGAAGTGGGTTTTCTGCACGGTGCGCCAGTCACCGAAGGTTTTCTCCACCGACAGGAAGTCCACTTTCGGGAAGCGGTCGGTGTACTTGGCCAGCACGGCCGGGTCACGTGGACGCAGGTAGTTGGCGGCAGCGATCTCCTGGCCTTCTGGCGACCACAGGTACTTCAGGTATTCCTCGGCGGCGGCGCGGGTGCCTTTCTTGTCGACGGTCTTGTCGACCACCGACACCGGTGGCTCGGCTTCGGCGGAGACGCTTGGGTAAATCACTTCGAACTGATCGCGGCCAAACTCACGGGCGATCATTTCCGCTTCGTTTTCGAAGGTCACCAGCACGTCGCCGATCTGGTTGGTCATGAAGGTCGTCGTGGCGGCGCGGCCACCGGTATCGAGCACCGGCGCTTGCTTGAACAGCTTGCCGACGAAGTCCTTGGCCTTGTTCTCGTCGCCGCCGTTTTTCAGTACATAGCCCCAGGCCGACAGGTAGGTGTAGCGGCCGTTACCCGAAGTTTTCGGGTTTGGCACGATGACCTGCACGCCGTCCTTGAGCAGGTCGGGCCAGTCCTTCAGGGCTTTCGGGTTGCCTTTGCGGACGATGAATACGGTGGCCGAGGTGAACGGCGCGCTGTTGTTCGGCAGGCGGGTTACCCAGTTGTCCGGGACCAGTTTGCCGTTATCGGCCAGGGCGTTGATGTCGGTGGCCATGTTCATGGTGATCACGTCAGCTGGCAGGCCATCGATGACCGAACGCGCCTGTTTGCTGGAGCCACCGAAGGACATCTGCAGGGTGATGTTTTCGTTGTGTTCGGCTTGCCAGTGTTTCTGGAACGCAGTGTTGTAGTCCTTGTAGAAATCGCGCATCACGTCGTAGGAAACGTTGAGCAGGGTCGGTGCGGCGTGTGCCATGCTGGACAGTGCCAGGCCAGCGGCCAGAAGGGAGGCGCCAAAGAGTTTTTTCACTGCGAATTCCTTGTTCGAAAAGATGTTTTTATTTAAAAAACAGGCAATTTGCCAGCGACTATAGCCGGGCTCGCATAGTCGTTTAAAGATTAAAAAGCTCTTTGCTTATTCTATTTTCTTGAACAAGGCATTGCCGCAGCGAGAGCAGAACGCGGCGCCGTGTTCATGGCTGTTTTTCTTGCACACCGGGCAGTCAGTTTGCAACTGTTCGCCACGCATGGCATTGGCCAGTTCGGCGGTGAAAATACCGGTCGGCACGGCGATGATCGAGTAACCGGTGATCATCACCAGCGAGGAAATCACCTGGCCCAAAGGCGTCTTCGGCACGATGTCGCCAAAGCCCACGGTGGTCAGCGTCACGATCGCCCAATAGATGCCCTTGGGAATGCTGGTGAAGCCGTGTTCCGGGCCTTCGATCACGTACATCAAGGTGCCGAACACCGTCACCAGGGTGCAGACACTCACCAGGAACACGACGATTTTCTGCTTGCTGCCGCGCAGGGCGGACATCAGGTAGTTGGCTTGCTTCAGGTAAGGGCTCAACTTGAGCACGCGGAAAATCCGCAGCATCCGGATGATCCGGATAATCAACAGGTACTGCGCATCGGCGTAATACAGCGCGAGGATGCCGGGTACGATCGCCAGCAGATCCACCAGGCCGTAAAAGCTGAAGGCGTAGCGCAGGGGCTTGGGCGAACAGTACAGGCGCAGGCCATATTCGATGGCGAAAATGACGGTGAAACCCCACTCGATATACGCCAGCACGTCGGCGTAGTTGCGGTGAACGGTGTCGATGCTGTCGAGCATCACGATCACCAGGCTGGCGAGGATGATCAACAGCAGAATGCCGTCGAAGCGCCGACCCGCCTTGGTGTCGCTCTGGAAAATCATGACGTAAAGGTCTTCACGCCAGTTTTTGCTGCTGTCCATGGATAACGCCTGACTCAATGATCAGCGCAGCCTAGGTTGATTCTCCCCAGGAGCGCAAGACGCACTGGCGCCCCGCGCTTTGCCGAGCACCTGAGTTGCCGTACGGATCAGCCAGCCGGCGAGGATGAATGGCGCAGTCAGGGTGGGCAGGCCGATAGCGGAAAACATCGGCGTCAGCAGCAGCGCTGCGGCGATACCGAGCAGTGGCAGCCACGGCTGCTGGCGCTGCGTGCTGAAGGCGAGGGCGGCGAGCACGGCGTTATAGCCACCCAGGCCCAGCAGTGCGGTGTAGAAGTCGTGGTGCAGCAGGCTCCAGCCCATGCCCGCAACAGACGCCAGCAACGCCCAGCAGAAGGCGCGACGATCGGCGATCAGCAAACCGGCGGCAATCATTGCCCCGGCCAGCGGATGACCGAGGAACATCACCTGACCGAGGCCCTTGAGTGGGGCGGCGAGCATGTTCAGTGTGCTGACCTCGATCAAATGCGCCTCGGTCGAGGGCGTGGCGAAGCACAACAGTACCCAGCTCAACACGACGAATGGCGTGGTGTACGCGGGGAGGTATTGGCTGAACCGCACGCGTTTGAGCCATTGTTGAGTGATCATCGCACTCAGGCCGCCGGCGGCCAGAATCAGCGGTGGCATCATCGCCGACCAGGGGAAGTACAGGCTCAGCAGCAGGCCGAGCAACACGCCGTTGTAGCTGAACAGCCCGGCCTGACGATCAGCCTTGGCATAGTTGCGACGTTGCGCGGTGAGCAATCCGGCGACACCGCCGAGCAACGCTCCGCCGAGCAGGGCCGGGGCGGTGAACAGGATGGCCGACAGGATCAGCAAGCCGCACAGCGGATTGCGCTGGAGGAATATCTGGCTGAAGCCGTTGAGCAAGGCTTCGGCCCAGTCGGGGCAGTGGGTGTTGAAGTGGTTGGCAGGCATGATGAAGTCTTTGGTGTTTCAGTTAAACCGTGTCGCCTCCTTCGCGAGCAAGCCCGCTCCCACATTTGGAATGCATTCCAATGTGGGAGCGGGCTTGCTCGCGAAAGGGCCAGTGCAGGCGTTAGATCAACGTCTCGATACGCAAGGAGTTAGTCGACCCCGGCTGCCCAAACGGCACACCCGCCGTGATCAATAACGTATCGCCACGCTGCGCCATGCCCTGAGCCTGGGCAATTTCCAGGGCCGTCGAGCACACTTCGTCCACCTGGCGCAGGCGATCGTTGACCACCGAGTGCACGCCCCACGCCACGGTCAGGCGACGAGCGGTTTGCAGGTTCGGCGTCAGGTTGAGGATTGGCACCGTCGGCCGTTCACGGGCAGCGCGCAGGCTCGAGGTGCCGGACTCGCTGTAGTTGACCAGCACCGCCACCGGCAACACATTGCTGATACGGCGAATCGCGCAGCTGATCGCATCGTTGACCGTCGCTTCGGCTTTCGGTCGGCTGACGTCCAGTTGGTTTTGATAGTCCGGGCCGTTTTCCACCTGGCGGATGATCTTGCTCATCATCTGCACGGCTTCCAGCGGGTACTCGCCGGACGCGGTTTCCGCCGACAGCATCACCGCGTCGGCCCCTTCGGCCACCGCATTGGCGACATCGGTGACTTCGGCGCGGGTTGGCGCCGGGGAGAAGCGCATCGATTCGAGCATCTGCGTCGCCACCACCACCGGCTTGCCCAGCTCGCGGCAGGTGCTGATGATGTTCTTCTGGATCTGCGGCACGCTTTCGGCCGGCACTTCCACGCCCAGGTCACCGCGGGCGACCATGATCGCGTCGCTCAATTCGGCGATTTCGCGCAATTGCGTCACTGCCGACGGCTTCTCGATCTTGGCCATCAGGAACGCCTTGTCGCCGATCAGCGCGCGGGCTTCGATGATGTCCTCCGGACGCTGGACGAACGACAGCGCCACCCAGTCCACCCCCAGTTCGAGGCCGAAGCTCAGGTCGCGGCGATCCTTGGCGGTCAGCGGGCTCAGGTCGAGCACCGCTTGCGGCACGTTCACGCCCTTGCGGTCCGACAGTTCGCCGCCGTTGAGCACGGTGGTGTCGATGGCGTCGGCGTACTTGGTGACCACCCGCAGGCGCAGCTTGCCGTCGTCCAGCAGCAGGTCCATGCCTGGCTCCAGCGCCGCGATGATTTCCGGGTGGGGCAGGTTGACCCGGCGTTCATCGCCCGGCGTGGTATCGAGGTCCAGACGCAAGGCCTGGCCGCGAAACAGTTGTACCTTGCCCTCGGCAAATTTGCCGACCCGCAGTTTCGGACCTTGCAGGTCCATCAGGATGCCCAACGGATAATTCAGCTGGCGCTCGACTTCTCGTATCCACTGGTAGCGCTTGGCGTGGTCGGCGTGATCGCCGTGGCTGAAGTTCAGGCGAAAGATGTTCACACCGGCCTGCACCAGTTCACGAATGTCTTCGATCCCGTCGGTGGCAGGGCCGAGGGTGGCGAGGATCTTGACCTTTTTATCAGGCGTCATGTTTTGGGCTCTCAAGGATCAGAATGGCGCGGAAGTCGTTGACGTTGGTGCGCGTCGGCTCGGTGACGATCAGCGCGTCCAGCGCCGCGAAATAGCCGTAGCCATTGTTGTTGTCCAATTCGTCGCTGGCGCTCAAGCCGAGGGCGGCGGCGCGGGCATGACTGTCTGGGGTCATGATGGCGCCGGCGTTGTCTTCGGAACCGTCGATGCCATCGGTGTCGCCGGCCAGCGCATAGACACCGGGCAAGCCCTTGAGGCTGTCGGTCAGGCTCAGCAGGAACTCGGCGTTGCGCCCGCCACGGCCGTTGCCGCGAACGGTGACCGTGGTTTCGCCACCCGAGAGAATCACGCAGGGCGCGGCCAGCGGTTGACCGTGCTGGACAATCTGCCGGGCGATACCGGCGTGGACTTTCGCCACTTCCCGGGACTCACCCTCCAGGTCACCCAGGATCAACGGGCTGTAACCGGCTTGACGGCATTTGACCGCCGCGGCTTCCAGGGATTGCTGGGGACGGGCGATCAGCTGGAAGTGGCTGCGGGCCAGGCTTGGATCGCCGGGTTTGACCGTTTCCGATTCAGCGCTTTGCAGCCAGTTGCGCACGGAGGCCGGCACCTCGATGTTGTAACGCTTGAGGATCGCCAGCGCTTCGGCCGAGGTGCTCGGGTCGGCCACCGTAGGGCCGGAGGCGATGACCGTGGCGAGGTCGCCCGGCACATCGGAAATCGCATAGGTATAGACAGTGGCTGGCCAGCAGGCCTTGCCGAGGCGGCCGCCCTTGATCGCCGAGAGGTGCTTGCGCACGCAATTCATCTCGCCAATGGTGGCGCCGGATTTGAGCAGGGCCTTGTTGATCGATTGCTTGTCGGCCAAGGTGATGCCGGCAGCGGGCAGGGCGAGCAACGCCGAACCACCGCCCGACAGCAGGAAGATGACGCGGTCGGTTTCAGTCAGGTTGCTGACCAGTTCGAATACACGCTTGGCCACCGCTTGGCCGGCTGCGTCCGGAACCGGGTGAGCGGCTTCGACCACTTCGATTTTTTCGCACGGAGCGCCGTGACCGTAACGTGTCACCACCAGACCGGACACTTCACCCTGCCAGCAGCGCTCGACCACCTGGGCCATGGCGGCCGCGGCTTTGCCGGCGCCAATGACGATCACCCGACCGCTACGGTCGGCAGGCAGATAGGCTTCGAGGACTTGCTGCGGATGGGCCGCGTCGATAGCTGTGGCGAACAGCTCGTGCAGGAATTGTTGCGGATCGACCGACATGGCGGGCTCCCGGAATTCTTGTTATTTGGAGGGCAACTCGGTCCAGTGTGGGAGCGGGCTTGCTCGCGAAGGCGCCATGTCAGTCAACATCTCTGTTGAATGTGAAACCGCATTCGCGAGCAAGCCCGCTCCCACATGGGATTGGTGCAGGGTTTATTTATCGCGAATCGAGAAATTCGCCATGTGTTCCAGGCCCTTGATCAGCGCCGAGTGGTCCCAGTTGCTGCCACCGATGGCCGCGCAGGTGCTGAACACTTGCTGGGCGTTGGCGGTATTCGGCAGGTTGATGTTCAGTTCCTTGGCGCCTTGCAGGGCCAGGTTCAGGTCCTTCTGGTGCAGGCTGATGCGGAAGCCCGGATCGAAGGTGCCCTTGATCATGCGCTCGCCGTGCACTTCGAGGATCTTCGACGAAGCGAAACCGCCCATCAGCGCTTCACGCACCTTGGCTGGATCGGCACCGTTCTTGGCCGCGAACAGCAGGGCTTCGGCCACCGCCTGGATGTTCAGCGCAACGATGATCTGGTTCGCCACTTTGGCGGTCTGACCGTCGCCGTTGCCACCGACCAGGGTGATGTTCTTGCCCATGGCCTGGAACAGCGGCAGTGCGCGTTCGAAGGCATCCGCATCACCGCCGACCATGATGCTCAGGGTCGCCGCCTTGGCACCGACTTCACCGCCGGACACTGGCGCGTCGAGGTACTGGGCGCCTTTTTCATTGATCTTGGCGGCGAAGGCCTTGGTGGCGGTCGGCGAGATCGAGCTCATGTCGATTACCACCTTGCCTTTGCCGAGCCCTGCAGCCACGCCGTCGGCACGGAACAGCACGTCATCGACCTGCGGGGTATCCGGGACCATGACGATGATGAATTCGGCTTCCTGGGCCACTTCTTTCGGGTTCGCCAGGGCGACGGCGCCGGCGGCGACCAGGTCGGCGGGGGCGGCGTCGTGATGCGCGGACAGGAACAGGCTGTGACCGGCTTTTTGCAGGTTCGCCGCCATTGGGTGGCCCATGATGCCGGTGCCGATAAATCCGATTTTAGCCATGAGAAAATCCTCTTGTTTTTGTCTTGCTCAAGCGAATAGGGGAGCTGCTTTTGTGGGAGCGGGCTTGCTCGCGAATGCGGTGTGCCATCCGGCATACATGTCGACTGACCCACCGCCTTCGCTGGCAAGCCAGCTCCTACAAGGGATCTGTTTCAGATTGCGTTATGGGTTTTCAACCAGCCCAGGCCCGCTTCCGTGGTGGTCAGCGGCTTGTATTCGCAACCGACCCAACCCTGGTACCCGATGCGGTCCAGGTGTTCGAACAGGAAGCGGTAGTTGATTTCGCCGGTGCCTGGTTCGTTGCGCCCCGGGTTGTCCGCCAGCTGCACATGGTTGATCTCGCCCAGGTGCGATTGCAGGGTGCGGGCCAGGTCACCTTCCATGATTTGCATGTGGTAGATGTCGTATTGCAGGAACAGGTTGGCGCTGCCGACCTGCTCGCGAATCGACAGGGCTTGCGCCGTGTTGTTCAGGTAGAAACCCGGGATGTCGCGGGTGTTGATCGCTTCCATCACCAGTTTGATGCCTGCCGCTTGCAGCTTGTCGGCGGCGTACTTGAGGTTGGCGACAAAGGTTTTTTCCACGGTGGCATCGTCGACGCCTTGTGGGCGGATACCGGCCAGGCAGTTGATCTGGGTGTTGCCCAGTACTTGTGCGTAGGCAATCGCCAGGTCGACACCGGCGCGGAACTCTTCAACGCGGTCCGGCAGGCAGGCGATACCGCGCTCACCCTTGGCCCAGTCGCCGGCCGGCAGGTTGAACAGCACTTGGGTCAGACCGTTGGCGTCGAGCTTGGCCTTGATTTCGGCGGAGCTGAAGTCGTAGGGGAACAGGTACTCGACACCACTGAAGCCGGCCTTGGCGGCCGCTTCGAAACGGGCGAGAAAGTCCTGTTCGGTGAACAGCATGGACAGGTTGGCTGCGAAACGCGGCATGGTGGTCTCCCATAAATCTTGTGAGGATCCCCTTGTGGGAGCGGGCTTGCTCGCGAAAGCGGTGGGTCAGTCAACATCGTTGTCGGATGTGAAATGGCCTTCGCGAGCAAGCCCGCTCCCACAGGGGGAGCGAGCAGCTATTAATCGAGCAACGAAATCGCCGTCGGCGCATCGTTGCCGACCAGCGCCAGGTCTTCGAATTCGTTGACGGCGTTGATCTCGGTGCCCATGGAAATGTTGGTCACGCGCTCCAGGATAATCTCGACGATCACCGGCACCTTGAACTCTTCGATCAGCTCCTGGGCCTTGCGCAGGGCAGGCTGGATCTGAGCCGGTTCGAACACACGCAGCGCCTTGCAACCCAGGCCTTCGGCAACCGCGACGTGGTCGACACCGTAACCGTTGAGCTCCGGCGCGTTGAGGTTGTCGAACGACAGCTGTACGCAGTAATCCATGTCGAAACCGCGCTGCGCCTGACGGATCAGGCCCAGGTACGAGTTGTTCACCACCACATGGATGTACGGCAGCTTGAACTGCGCGCCCACCGCCAATTCCTCGATCATGAACTGGAAGTCATAGTCCCCCGACAGGGCCACGACTTTACGGTTCGGATCAGCCTTGACCACGCCCAGCGCCGCCGGAATGGTCCAGCCCAGAGGGCCTGCCTGGCCGCAGTTGATCCAGTGACGCGGCTTGTAGACGTGCAGGAACTGCGCGCCGGCAATCTGCGACAGACCGATGGTGCTGACGTAGCAGGTGTCCTTGCCGAACACCTGGTTCATTTCTTCGTAGACGCGCTGCGGCTTGACCGGCACGTTGTCGAAGTGAGTCTTGCGCTGCAGGCTGGCTTTACGCTGCTGGCAGTCTTGCAGCCAGGCGCTGCGGTTTTTCAACTTGCCGGCGGCTTGCCATTCGCGAGCGACTTCGATGAAAACGGTCAGCGCGGCGGCGGCGTCGGAGACGATGCCCAGGTCCGGGGTGAACACGCGGCCGATCTGAGTGCCTTCGATGTCGACGTGAATGAACTTGCGGCCTTCTGTGTACACATCCACTGAACCGGTGTGACGGTTGGCCCAACGGTTACCAATGCCCAGCACCACGTCGGATTTCAACATGGTGGCGTTGCCGTAGCGGTGCGACGTCTGCAAGCCGACCATGCCGACCATCAGCGGGTGATCGTCCGGGATGGTGCCCCAGCCCATCAGGGTCGGGATGACCGGGATACCGGTCAGCTCGGCGAATTCAACCAGCAGATCGCTGGCGTCGGCATTGATGATGCCGCCACCGGCTACCAGCAGTGGACGCTCAGCCTGATCGAGCAGGGCCAGAGCCTTCTCGACTTGAACGCGGGTAGCGGTCGGCTTGGCCAGAGGCAGCGGCTGGTAAGCATCGATGTCGAACTCGATTTCGGCCATCTGCACGTCGAACGGCAGGTCGATCAGCACCGGGCCTGGGCGGCCGGAGCGCATCTCGAAGAAAGCTTTCTGGAACGCGTAAGGCACCTGGCCCGGTTCGAGAACAGTGGTCGCCCACTTGGTCACTGGCTTGACGATGCTGGTGATATCGACAGCCTGGAAGTCTTCCTTGTGCATACGGGCGCGGGGTGCCTGGCCGGTAATGCAGAGGATTGGAATCGAGTCGGCCGAGGCGCTGTAGAGCCCGGTGACCATGTCGGTACCGGCAGGGCCGGAAGTGCCGATGCACACGCCGATGTTGCCGGCCTTGGTGCGGGTGTAGCCCTCGGCCATGTGCGAGGCGCCTTCAACGTGGCGAGCGAGTACGTGATCGATGCCGCCGACCTTTTGCAGGGCGGAGTACAGCGGGTTGATGGCGGCACCGGGGATGCCAAAAGCGGTATCAACCCCTTCACGGCGCATCACCAGAACGGCGGCTTCGATTGCTCTCATTTTGCTCATGGTTTTGTGCCTCTTTACGTTTTGTAATTGTATACAAGTGGCTTTGCGCAGAGTGTATTCACGGCGGACGGCGCAGGTCAATCCATTTTCTCAAGCGGTTGTTTCATTCGTCGGAAGCCCGGTCTACTGTGGCTTTTCGTCGCATGTGGCGCTTTTCGAGAATTATTGTATACAAAAAAATAATTCATTGTGTTCTATTTGTTGCATCGGACTACGGCACATCGAAGCAGTCCACCGCCTTTCCAAAAACAAAATGAGGACGGCACCATGAGCGCTTTAACCTTGAAAGTCGCAGTCAACCTGGTCAACGAAGCCATCAGCGCAGGGCGGGCCATCTCCGCGGCGCCACTGACCATCGCGGTACTGGATGCCGGCGGGCACCTGATCACCCTGCAACGCGAAGACGGCGCCAGCCTGCTGCGCCCGCACGTCGCCATCGGCAAAGCCTGGGGCGCCATCGCGCTGGGCAAAGGCTCACGCCTGCTGGCACTGGACGCCCAGCAACGCCCGGCGTTCATCGCGGCATTGAATAGCCTGGGGCAGGGCAGCGTCGTGCCCGCACCGGGTGGTGTGCTGGTGCGGGATCAGGACGGGAACGTGCTGGGGGCGGTGGGGATCAGCGGGGATCTGTCGGATGTTGATGAGCAGTGTGCGATCAATGCGATCGAGGCGCTGGGGTTGAGGGCGGATGCTGGGGTGGTGGCTTGATTCTGCGGTGATTGAACGACCGCTTTCGCGAGCAAGCCCGCTCCCACAGGGAGTTGCGGTTGGACACAATATTGTGTGTACACCGCAAAACCCTGTGGGAGCGGGCTTGCTCGCGAAGGCAATTTCCCAGACACATCCAGCTAAAAAGTCCACCCGGCAACTCTGTAGTCGCTGATCTAGCCTTTTCCATGATTTCAACATGAGAGAGGGCAAAGGAATGCCTGAGTTGTCAGCTTCGCATCGTCTACGCATCGGCCGCTATGCCGAACAAAACCGCATTTACCTTCTGACGGCCAACACTTTAAATCGGGAACCCATATTCAGGGATTACACTCTTGGCCGATTGGTTGTCCACCAATTCAAGCAAGCTCAAGATGAGGGCTTCGCCGATTCTTTGGCCTGGGTGGTCATGCCCGATCATTTTCACTGGTTGGTCCAGTTGCAGAAAGGGACGCTAGGACAATTGATGTGTCAGGTGAAGTCACTGAGCACTCGTGCAGTTAATTCGTCGACTGGTCGAACAGGTAGCCTCTGGCAACAGGGTTTTCATGACCATGCGCTGCGAAAAGAAGAGGACCTGGTGAAACTGGCTCGATATGTTGTGGCTAACCCATTGCGGGCTGGGCTGGTTCAGAAGCTTGGCGACTATCCTTTGTGGGATGCGATCTGGGTTTGACCCATAACCGAGTCGCCGCTATTCGCGAGCAAGCCCGCTCCCACACAAATGTGGGAGCGGGCTTGCTCGCGAATGAAGGCGACTCGGTCTATCAGTCCGGCTCACACCCCTTCAACACCAACCGAATGATCGTCTGCGCCGCCGCTTCGTAATCTTCTTCATCCAGCCTGGCCTTGCCGGTGATGGCGGTGATTTGCCAGTCGAAGTCGGCGTAGGTCTGGGTGGCGGCCCAGATGCTGAACATCAGGTGATTGGGGTCGATGGGCGCTATCTGGCCGCGGTCGATCCAGGTCTGGATGCAGTCGATGTTGTGCTTGGCCTGGCCGTTGAGCTGTTCGACCAGGTCGGGGCTCAGGTGCGGGGCGCCGTGCATGATTTCGCTGGCGAATACCTTGGAGGCGAAGGGCAGGTCGCGGGAGATGCGGATTTTCGAGCGAATGTAGCCGCTCAGCACTTCACTGGGCACACCGTCCGGGTTGAACGGCGTCGAGGCCTGCAGAATTGGCTCGATGATGCTTTCCAGGACCTCGCGATAGAGGTTTTCCTTGGATTTGAAGTAGTAGTAGACGTTGGGCTTGGGCAATCCCGCCTTGGCTGCGATGTCACTGGTTTTGGTCGCAGCGAAGCCCTTGTCGGCAAATTCTTCACTGGCGGCACGCAGGATCAATTGTTTGTTGCGCTCGCGGATGGTGCTCATAAACCAGGGGGTTCCTTGCCTGTACTGGCGGTGGCGCATGGTAGCACCGGCCTTCGGCGACGCTCAAGAATGCTCCGTGCGGCGCTCGGCCGCGCTATGCTGCACGGCATTCATTCAAGAAGGAAAGCCGATTCATGGCAGGAAGCAGTTTGCTCGTGCTGATCGACGACATCGCCGCCGTACTGGACGATGTGGCGTTGATGACAAAAATGGCCGCCAAGAAAACCGCCGGCGTGCTCGGCGACGATCTGGCGCTCAACGCCCAGCAGGTCAGCGGTGTGCGCGCTGAGCGGGAAATCCCGGTGGTCTGGGCGGTCGCCAAGGGCTCGTTCGTCAACAAGCTGATCCTGGTGCCGTCGGCATTGGCCATCAGCGCGTTCGTCCCGTGGCTGGTCACGCCGTTACTGATGCTCGGTGGCGCCTACCTGTGTTTCGAAGGGTTTGAAAAGCTCGCCCATAAATTCCTCCACAGCAAGGCTGAAGACCAGGCCGAACATGCCGAACTGGTCGAGGCGGTGGCGGATCCGGCGGTCGATCTGGTGGCGTTCGAAAAGGACAAGATCAAGGGCGCGATCCGCACCGACTTCATTCTGTCGGCGGAAATCATCGCCATCACCCTTGGCGTCGTGGCCGATTCGGCGCTGACCCAGCAAGTCGTCGTGCTCTCGGGTATCGCCATCGTCATGACTGTCGGCGTGTACGGCCTGGTAGCGGGCATCGTCAAGCTCGATGACCTGGGGCTGTGGCTGACCCAGAAGCCGGGGCAGGTGGCCAAAAGCATCGGCGGTGGCATTCTGCGCGCGGCACCGTACATGATGAAAAGCCTGTCGGTGATCGGTACGGCGGCGATGTTCCTGGTCGGTGGCGGCATCCTTACCCACGGCGTTCCGGTGGTGCATCACTCGATCGAAAGTGTCAGCGCAGCCGCCGGCGGTGCCGGATTTATCGTGCCGACGTTACTCAATGCGGTGGCGGGGATTGTGGCGGGTGCGGTGGTGTTGGCGGGTGTGATGGTTGTCAGCAAGATCTGGAAAACAGTCAAAGGCTGAAGCCCGCCACTATCCACTATGGGAGCGAGCTTGCTCGCGATAGCGGTGGGTCAGTCAACATTTACGGGGACTGACACTGCCTCATCGCGAGCAATCTCGCTCCCACAGCTAATTAGCTTCTTTGTACAGCCAAACTATTTTGAAAATCTGCTCGGACCGTTTGTCGGCACTGGTATTTCTGACAGGTGCGCAACCTCTTGTATAAAGAGTCTGATATTGATCTGTGGTTTGTGATCTCAGACCCGGCTCTAAGAAGGAGTTGCTTATGAAGCTTATACATGAAATCAATCTTCCGGATGCGCGGGACATGGCTGTCAGCCCAAGCGGTAATACTGTCGCGGTATGTCAGCCCGGCTCATCAAGGCTATCGATAATTGACGCCTTCACAGGTACGGTGTTGAAAGTTATTTCATTTTCACAGCAACCTGTGTCTGTAACTTATAGTAAGGATGGTATGTTGGCATACGTCATTCTTAGTGGGCATTCTATTGTTGAATTTTTTGCTTCTGACTGGCGTGAAACCAAACGCATTCCCTATACTTTCCTCGAGTCAAAAATAGTAACTGGCATTGACAATAGGCGTGCTTACTGCGTTTCAAATCGTGGCGTCCATGATATTGATGTGGTCAATTCCACAGTCAAAAGTCACAACATTCAGTCGCCTCAAAGAAGTTTGGCCCTGAGCCCGGATAATCGCTTGCTTTATATAGTGTTTTCGGGTGGGGTCATTGTTTTCGATGTGGAAAAATGGGAAAAGGCATTCGAAATACGGGTCGAGTCCGCTGAAAGAATAAGTCTCGACCCAAAAGGGAAGCGTGCATATGTGGGGCTTCGCGGATTTGCAGATGTAAAAGTAATAGATCTCTCCAGTGGTGAGCTTGTTGGGTCGATCCTCAGCTATGGTCATGTCGCAGACATCACTTTAGATATGGAAGGGTTATATTTTTTTATTCTTACGATTAACCGTGCGAACATGGCTGTGTATCGTATAGGTGATGAGGTGGAAAAAATTGAAGACGTTACGATAGGTTCGGCCCCTGATTGTATTGTTGTTGCGCCGGATAATAGAAGTGTTTATGTCAGTAATCGTAGCGTAGTAAAAAAATTTGAGATGCTTTGATGAAGGGGGCGTTGCTTCGAGGTAGCTGGTGCGTGGAACTCGATCTGGAGAAGTTCTTTGATCGGGTCAACCACGATGTATTGATGGCTGGTCAGGGTTGAGCGCTTCCTGAATCAACGCCTGCTGCGCGGAGCGCGGGGCCACAAGATGGCAAGCGTCATTGAGCGGATTAACCCGGTGCTACGTGGTTGGGCGGGTTACTTCAAGCTCAGCCAGAGCAACCGCCCCCTTGAGGAGTTGGATGGCTGGATGCGCCGTAAACTTCGCTGTGTCACTTGGCGTCAATGGACGCAGCGCCCAACGAGGGCGCGCAACCTGATACGTCTGGGGATCGGCGAAGCACGGGCCTGCAAATCAGCGTTCAACGGGCGCGGGCCATGGTGGAGCTCGGGAGCGTCACATATGAATCACGCGCTGCCGAAGAAGCTGTGGGACAGCCTGGGCCTGGTCTCAATACTGGATACGATAAAAGGCTTAACCGCATAACCTGAACCGCCGTATACGGACCCGTACGTACGGTGGTGTGAGAGGACGGCGGATGTAAATCCGCCTCCTACTCGATCTATCGGAATTACTCGGCGATCTGCAACTTGCGCGACTCGGTGTACACGTAGCGCACCTTCTCGTACTCGAACGGCGAGTTCAGCTGGCCATAGCGGAAGCTGTTCTGATGGCGCTTGTCGATGGCGCGCAGGATCCAGACTTCCGGATGGTTGGAGCTGACTTCGGCAACGTTGAGGAAGTTGATGGCGTTCTCGGCGCTGAAATCGACCACCAAGCCGCCAGTATCACGCAGGTTCGACGGGCCGAGGATCGGCAGTACGAAGTAGGCGCCGCCCGGAACACCATAGAATCCCAGGGTCTGACCGAAGTCTTCATTCTGGCGCGGCAGGCCCATGGCGGTGGCCGGGTCCCACAGGCCGGCGATGCCGATGGTGGTATTGAGCAGTAGCCGTCCGGTGATTTCCATCGAGCGCTGGCCCTTGAACTGCAACAAGCTGTTCATCAGGTTCGGCACGTCGCCAAGGTTGTTGAAGAAGTTGCTGACGCCGGTGCGCAGGAAGCTCGGCGTGATGTAGCGATAGCCGTCGACCACCGGCAGGAACACCCATTGGTCGAACCGGTAGTTGAAGTGGTAAACCCGGCGGTTCCACTCTTCCAGCGGGTCATAGACGTTCAATGCGCTGAGCGTCGAACGTTCGAATTCGCGCTGGTCCAGGCCCGGGTTGAACTTGAGTTTGCTCAGTGGCTCCTTGAAGCCGTCACTGTCGACGACCACTGGTGCGTTGGCCTTGCTGTTGTCGGCATTGGCAGCGCTTGCACAGAGTAACGCGGCGATAAGCAGGAGGTATTTAGCCACGGAAGAACTCCAGCATGGCGTCGCTGTTGACGCGGTAGTTAATGTTGCCGCAGTGGCCGCCCAGCGGGTAAACGGTCAGGCGATCGCCAAACGTCTTGCGCAGGAAACCCAGGTCTCCAGGGCCGAGGATCACATCGTCGGCGTTGTGCATCACGGCGATTTTCGGGCTGTCGTGCAGGTAGTCCTTCAGTGCATACAGGCTCACCTGGTCGATCAGTTGCAGCAGGCTGCCGCCGTCGGTGCGGGCACGCCACATCGGGATCACCTGTTCGGTGATGTAGCAGTCGAAGTCGCACTGCAGCGCACGCTTGAGGTACGGCGTGAGGCTGGTGCCTTCGGTAATGGGGGTTTTCGGCGGAGTGATCAGGCCGCGACGGTTGATCAGGTCCGAGGTGAAGGCGATGTCGGCCGCGGAAAAACGGAAGGAGGTGCCGATCAGCATGGCCATCTGTTCATTGCTCAGGTGCTGCTTGGACTGCTGGAAGTCATAAAGCAGTGCGTCGTTGATATCGACGTAGCCCTTTTGCTGGAAGTAACGGGTCAGTTTGTTCAGCACCAGTTCATAGAAGGTGGTGGTGTTGTTGATGCCCTTGACCTCGGTCTGGACCAGTTTGTCCAGGTTGGTGATCGAGGTGTAGAGATTGACCGGAGGGTTGACCAGCAGCACTTTCTTGAAGTTGAAGCTGCGGCGGGTTTCGTCCAGGTGCGCGACGAATGCCGCATCCAGTGCACCCAGGCTGTAGCCGGTGAGGTAGTACTCGGTGACCGGCAGTTTCGGGTTTTGCGCCCGCACGGCCTGCATCACCCGGTACATGTCTTCGGCGTCGTCCTTGGTGATGCCGGGCGTGGCAAAACGTGAGGCGGCGCTCATGAAGTCGAAGCTGGTGGGCGACGACAGTTGCACCACGTGGTAGCCGGCCTTGTAGTAGAGCTTTTTCAGGTATTCGTTGAGGCTGCTGTCGTAGCGCGCGCCCGTGCCGGCGATCAGGAAGATCAACGGCGCGGCTTTGTCCTGGGTGGCAATGCGATAGGTAAGTTTTTTCACTGGCCAGAAGTTGTCCGGCAGTTCGAATGCGCGTTCCGGGCGCAGGGTGACGCTGCGATCGGACTGATCGATGTCCTCATCCAACGGCAGCTCGGGGCGCAGGTCCGGTGGCGTCGTGGCAATGGTCGCCTCGAACGGGTTGGTCAAGGGATAGCCATAACTGGCGGCGTCGATATCGACCGCCAGTGCGGACGCACTCAAGATAAGGCCGCCAAACAGGGCGGCGAAGCGCAAGGAACGGAGCATGACTAGATCCCTTAGAAAAAGGTGCCGAATGAAGTTCGCAGGCTATGACCACTGGATCTGCGCCAAAGTGCCACGCATCGGCACCAAACTGGCCTGAATTCCGAGTAATAGTAGCGTGACGATACACTTTGCAGTGATTGAATGACCAGTTAACAGTTGTTATCCCTTGCTTAAGGCTGTCGGGCGATTAAGCTGGCCGCCGTTTTCGCGTATTGGAGTGCTCCATGTCCCGCCGTTTGCCCGTGATTCTGCTGCTTGTTTTGTTGCCGTTATGGCTGGCCGCCAGCTATGGCGCGCGTTATGGCTTCATGGAAGATGCGCAGTGGGTCGGCATCTGCGTGGACGAGGCCAGCCGCTGGGAATGCCAGGTACGTTCGAACCTGGGCCTGATGATTCACTTCCAGGTATTGGGCTGGGCGGCACTGATCGCCGCCGTGGTCGGTTTTGTGCTGCCCGGGCGGGCAGGGTGGTGGTTGGCAGTGGCGGCGCTGGTGTTCGGGTTTCCGGCGCTGGCGTTGTACAACACGACAATGGCGGTGTTTGCGGTGGTGATCGCAGGGTTGCGGTTGGTCAGGGCGTCCCGTAGCGCCTGATAGATAGCCTTCGCGAGCAAGCCCGCTCCCACATTCGATTTGTGAACGACGCAGATCAAATGTGGGAGCGGGCTTGCTCGCGAAGAGGCCGGAGGCGGCGCTGAAGATCAGTCCTTGCGAACCCGCAAACTACGCCACAACGCCGCCACCATCAACCCGCTCACCAGCCCCCAACCCCAGGCCTGCTGGTTCTGCAAGCCTTCCCGGAACAGCTGCGGCGCAATGCCGGCGCCGATGATGAAGGTCAGCAGGGCGATTTCCCGGCGCGGCACGCTCACCGGGCGGCACAGGTAAACCAGTGCCGGCAGGATGAACGCGACGCTCGGGAAACTGCGATAACGCGGGTCGAACACCAGTTCCAGCATCATCACTGCAGCGGCAAATCCTGCCACTGCCAGTATCCAGCCTGCTCGACGCTCAAGCGTATTGAATGCCCAGCCACGCCAACCGGTGCGGGGGCTCAGTGTCAGCGCGGCATGGGCCAGCACCAACACATTCAAGGCAGTCAGCACGGCGACCCACAACCACTCTCTGGCAAAACGCGTGGTGACCCGTGCCAGATCGCCCCAGGCACCCATCGAGCAAGCGGCCAAGGCGCCCAGCAGTGGCAGCACCAGCGCGGCGCGAGTGCTGCGAACGCGTCCACCGAGAATCAGTGTGCCAAGGAAGATAAACCCGCCAACCACCAGCCACTGCGACCAGTACGGCACGTTCGACACCGGCCCGGCCAGCACACCCTTGTCCTGGCGATCTGCATCGAACAGCCCCCAGTAACCGCCAACCGCACCTTCACTGGCACGTTTCCACGGCTGGTCGAAGGCTTCGATCAGGTTGTAGTGCCAACCTTGCTGCTCGGCCATGGCGACAAAACCACGAATGAACTTGGCTTCGTTGACCCGACTCGGCAGGGCGGTTTCACGCTGGCGGCCTTCACTCGGCCAGCCGGTTTCGCCGATCATCACGTCCTTGGGCGCGAATTTGTTGCCGAATACCTGGCGTACCTCAGCCACATGCTGCAGCGCGGCGTCGATGTTCGACGGATCATCTTCCCAGTACGGCAGCAAGTGGATGGTCAGGAAATCCACGGCCGGAGCGATCTCCGGGTGCTTGAGCCAGAACTCCCAGACATCGGCGTAGGTGACGGGCTGTTTGACGTGGCTCTTGACCTTGTTTATCAGCTTGACCAGCTGGGTGCCGCTGACTTCCTTGCGCAGCAGGGTTTCGTTGCCGACGATTACCGCGCTGACCACGTCCGCGTTGGCGTTGGCCGAGGCGATCAGCAGGTCGACTTCTTTTTCGGTGTCCACCGGGTTGCTGTTGATCCAGGCGCCGATCATCAGCTTCAACCCATGCTTGCGCGCCAGGTCGGGGAGGGCATCGAGGCCGGTCATGGAGTAGGTGCGGATGCACTGGAAATTTTTGGCCAGCAGCGCGAGATCCGCGTCCATGCGCTCGGGACGAAGGTTGAACGGTACGTCGAACGGCGACTGGTCCTTGTCGAACGGGGTATAGGAGGCGCATTGCAACTTGTGCGTCGCGCTGACCACGTCCGGCAGGAGCACCGGTTTACCGAGGCCGTACCAGAAGCCGCCCAAGGCAAACAGCCCCAGCAGGCAAGCGAACAGATAAGCAAAAAAAGGAAAACGGGATGTCGCGGGCATGGTCAGGCCGTCTGGGAGCAAAGCGGCGCATGTTACCTGTATTTGTCCCGCGCTTGGTGCCCTGCATGGTTTTGACATGCAAAGTTCGGGCGGATCGGGCGGAACCTGTGCGCTGTCCTAGACTCATGGCGTTCTGATGTCGTTTCTCGATGCCTTGAGGTCGCTGGCAGAGCAGGTCGCCAACAGCGTCAGGTTGATGATCGCATCATCAGTACTCCGCTGATGATCGAACGAGTTTGCGGGTGGGGCGTGATGGGGGCGCTGTGCACCATAACTATACGTTGACGCGACTCGGCATCCGTCGAGCGCAGCACTTTCGGGGAAGTAACGATGAAGATGCGACGACTTTTAGGCGCAGGTGCCGCTCTGGTGCTTGCGATTGGCTCCACATTCGCCAATGCCGAGAACAAGACCCTGACCATCGGTTACGTTGACGGCTGGTCCGACAGCGTCGCGACCACTCACGTGGCCGCTGAAGTGATCAAGCAGAAGCTCAATTATGACGTGAAGCTGCAAGCCGTCGCCACGGGGATCATGTGGCAGGGCGTGGCCACCGGCAAACTCGACGCCATGCTGTCGGCCTGGCTGCCGGTGACCCACGGCGATTACTGGGCCAAGAACAAGGACCAGGTCGTCGACTACGGTCCAAACTTCAAGGACGCCAGGATCGGCTTGATCGTGCCCGAATACGTCAAGGCCAAGTCGCTTGAAGACCTGAAAACCGATGACAGCTTCAAGAAACGCATCGTCGGCATCGACGCCGGTTCAGGCGTGATGCTCAAGACCGAGCAGGCGATCAAGGACTATGACCTGACCGGCTATCAACTCAAGGCGAGTTCCGGCGCCGGCATGATTGCCGAGCTGACACGTGCCGAGAAAAAGAACGAATCCATTGCCGTGACCGGTTGGGTGCCGCACTGGATGTTCGCCAAGTGGAAACTGCGTTTCCTGGAAGACCCGAAAGGCGTTTACGGCGCGGCTGAAACCGTGAACAGCATCGGCAGCAAAGAGCTGGCGACCAAGGCACCGGAAGTGGCCAAGTTCCTGAAGAACTTCCAGTGGGCGTCGAAAGACGAAATCGGCGAAGTCATGCTGGCAATCCAGGAAGGCGCCAAGCCTGAAGCGGCGGCAAAGGATTGGGTAGCCAAGCACCCGGAGCGCGTGGCTGACTGGACCAAGTAACAGATACCCCGCTGTACCCTGTGGGAGCTAGCCTGCTGGCGATTGCGGTCTGTCAGTTAACTGAAGTGTTGACTGACAGACCGCAATCGCCAGCAGGCTAGCTCCCACTTTTATTCAGTAGTGCTTGAGATTGGCGAATACGTCACGTGGTTCTAAGACTAAGGTCGTCTGGAACCTGCCCCGCAGCCGCATAGAGTGGATACCGTTCCAACTAAATCTGTGCTGCGAGGATAAAAACAATGAACGACAGCATTTACCTCTCGATTCAAAACAGCCCGCGCTTCAAGGAGCTGGTTAGCAAGAGGGAACGATTCGCCTGGATTCTATCGGCGATCATGCTAGGGCTTTACTCCGGATTCATCCTTTTGATTGCTTACGGGCCGCATGTACTGGGGGCGAAAATCAGCCCTGAGTCATCGATTACCTGGGGCATCCCGATTGGTGTCGGGCTGATTGTCTCGGCCTTCATCCTGACCGGCATCTACGTACGACGCGCCAACGGCGAATTCGACGACCTGAACAATGCGATTCTCAAGGAGGCTCAGCAATGATCCGGCGTCTAATGGTTCTTTTGAGCATCGCAGCATTCGCACCTGGCGCCTGGGCCGCTGACGCCCTGACCGGCGCCGTGCAGAAGCAACCGCTCAACGTTTCCGCGATCCTGATGTTCGTCGCGTTCGTTGGTGCAACCCTGTGCATCACCTACTGGGCGTCGAAGAAAAACAAGTCGGCCTCCGACTACTACGCGGCGGGCGGCAAGATCACCGGTTTCCAGAACGGCCTGGCGATTGCCGGTGACTACATGTCCGCGGCGTCCTTCCTGGGTATTTCCGCGCTGGTGTTCACCTCCGGCTACGACGGCCTGATCTACTCGATCGGCTTCCTGGTGGGCTGGCCGATCATCCTGTTCCTGATCGCCGAGCGCCTGCGTAACCTTGGTAAGTACACCTTTGCCGACGTGGCGTCCTATCGCCTTGGGCAAACCCAGATCCGCTCGCTGTCCGCTTGCGGTTCGCTGGTGGTGGTGGCGTTCTACCTGATCGCGCAAATGGTCGGTGCCGGCAAGCTGATCCAGCTGCTGTTCGGTCTCGACTATCACGTTGCCGTGATCCTGGTCGGTATCCTGATGTGCATGTACGTGCTGTTTGGCGGCATGCTGGCGACCACCTGGGTGCAGATCATCAAGGCGGTGTTGCTGCTGTCCGGCGCTTCCTTCATGGCGCTGATGGTGATGAAGCACGTCAACTTCGACTTCAACGCTCTGTTCTCCGAGGCGATCAAGGTTCACCCTAAAGGTGAAGCGATCATGAGCCCGGGCGGCCTGGTGAAAGATCCGATCTCGGCGTTCTCCCTTGGGCTGGCACTGATGTTCGGTACCGCGGGCCTGCCACACATCCTGATGCGCTTCTTCACCGTGAGTGATGCGAAAGAAGCGCGCAAGAGCGTGCTGTACGCAACCGGTTTCATTGGCTACTTCTACATCCTGACCTTCATCATCGGCTTCGGCGCGATCCTGCTGGTCAGCACCAACCCTGCGTTCAAGGATGCGGCTGGCGCGCTGTTGGGCGGTAATAACATGGCGGCGGTGCACCTGGCCAATGCGGTCGGTGGCAGCATCTTCCTGGGCTTCATCTCGGCGGTAGCGTTCGCGACCATCCTGGCAGTGGTTGCCGGCCTGACCCTGGCCGGTGCCTCGGCGGTGTCCCACGACCTGTACGCCAGCGTGATCAAGAAGGGCAAGGCCAACGAGAAGGATGAGATCCGCGTCTCGAAAATCACCACCATCGCCCTGGCGGTGCTGGCAATCGGCCTGGGCATCCTGTTCGAAAGCCAGAACATCGCGTTCATGGTCGGCCTGGCGTTCTCCATCGCGGCGAGCTGCAACTTCCCGGTCCTGCTGCTTTCCATGTACTGGAAGAAGCTGACCACTCGCGGTGCGATGATCGGTGGCTGGCTGGGCCTGGTGAGCGCTGTGGGCTTGATGATCCTTGGCCCAACCATCTGGGTGCAGATCCTGCATCACGAGAAGGCGATCTTCCCGTACGAGTACCCGGCGCTGTTCTCGATGATCATTGCTTTTGTCGGGATCTGGTTCTTCTCGATTACCGACAAGTCGACCGCGGCTGATAACGAGCGGGCGCTGTTCTTCCCGCAGTTTGTTCGTTCGCAGACGGGTTTGGGTGCTAGTGGAGCGGTTTCGCACTAAGATCAGTTAGAAGCTGCAAGTTGTAAGCTGCAAGCAAATGCCCCGATCGAGAGATCGGGGCATTTTTGTTGGGCGGTTATCGCACTAATAATTGCAGGAGCGAGCCTGCTCGTGAAAGAGCCGGTACATCCAATATCAATGGTGACTGATGCTCCGTCTTCGCGAGCAAGCCCGCTCCCACATTTGGAATGCATTCCCCCTGTGGGAGCGGGCTTGCTCGCGAAAGCGGTGGGTCAGATCACCGCAAGGTTTCAGGCAGGTGTAAACAAAAACGGCCTCTATATGGATAGAGGCCGTTCCCGGTACAACTCAACACGCTACAGCAAGAACGATCTTACTTGCGGTCTTCCAGCTTGGTGATGTCACGCGACTCGTAGCCGGTGTACAGCTGGCGCGGACGGCCAATCTTGTACGGGCTGGAGAGCATTTCCTTCCAGTGGGAGATCCAGCCGACGGTCCGCGCCAGGGCGAAGATCACGGTGAACATGCTGGTTGGAATGCCGATCGCCTTGAGGATGATCCCCGAGTAGAAGTCGACGTTCGGGTACAGCGAGCGTTCGATGAAGTACGGGTCGGTCAGGGCGATCTCTTCCAGGCGCATGGCCAGTTCGAGTTGCGGATCGTTCTGGATGCCCAGTTCCTTCAACACTTCGTCGCAGGTCTGCTTCATCACGGTGGCGCGTGGGTCGCGGTTTTTGTAAACGCGGTGACCGAAGCCCATCAGCTTGAACGGATCGTTTTTGTCCTTGGCCTTGGCGATGAACTTGTCGATGTTCGAGACATCGCCGATTTCATCAAGCATGGTCAGGACGGCTTCGTTGGCGCCGCCGTGGGCAGGGCCCCACAGTGCAGCGATACCGGCGGCGATACAGGCGAACGGGTTGGCACCCGACGAGCCGGCCAGACGTACGGTAGAGGTCGATGCGTTCTGCTCGTGGTCGGCGTGGAGGATGAAGATCCGGTCCATGGCCTTGGCGAGTACCGGGCTGATCGGTTTGATCTCGCACGGGGTGTTGAACATCATGTGCAGGAAGTTTTCCGCGTACGACAGGTCGTTGCGCGGGTACATCATGGGTTGGCCCATGGAGTACTTGTAAACCATCGCGGCCAGGGTCGGCATCTTGGCAACCAGGCGGATCGCGGAGATTTCGCGATGCTGCGGGTTATTGATGTCGAGGGAGTCGTGGTAGAAGGCCGAGAGGGCGCCGACTACGCCGCACATGACGGCCATCGGGTGAGCGTCGCGACGGAAGCCGTTGAAGAAGGTCTTCAACTGCTCGTGAACCATGGTGTGGTTCTTCACGGTGCTGACGAACTGGGCCTTCTGCTCTGCGGTCGGCAGTTCGCCATTGAGCAGCAGGTAGCAGGTTTCCAGGTAGTCCGATTTTTCAGCCAGTTGCTCGATCGGGTAACCGCGATGCAACAAAATGCCGTTGTCACCGTCAATATAGGTGATCTTCGACTCGCAGGAAGCGGTCGACATGAAACCAGGGTCAAAGGTGAAGCGGCCCGTGGCCGTCAGACCCCGAACATCGATAACATCGGGACCAACGGTGCCGGTTAAAATGGGCAGCTCGACGGGGGCTGCGCCCTCGATGATCAACTGCGCTTTTTTGTCAGCCATGTGGCCTCCTATTTATGCTTGAAATCATCAGACAGACCCCCCACGCAGGGCCCGCACCACTATAGTGAGATAAATTCGAATGTCAATTTGCCTAAAGTCTTGCTCCAGAAGGCTTTAACCCTACTTTTTTCTCGAAATTGCCTGCCATTTACGCCTTTTATGTCCGTTGTGCAATCAGCTGTTTGGGTGAGGTCTTTGCGTTGTCATTAGTAGCCTAACTGTCTATACTCGGCAGCCGACCGCCAAGGGCTTTTGGGCTTGCGTTATTGGGGGTCGCCTCCCTGGGTGGTGGTTACCTGACCAGTGCACTCCCCAACAACTTTGCCCTGATTGTTAGGGGCTCTTCAGTGTGAAAAAAAAGCCGTGAAAAGCCAACGACCTGTAAACCTAGACCTAAGGACCATCAAACTCCCAGTCACTGCTTACACGTCCATTCTTCACCGTATCTCCGGTGTCATCCTCTTCGTGTGCCTTGCCATCATGCTTTATGCATTGGACAAGTCGCTGAGCTCCGAGGAAGGCTTCGGTCAGGTGAAAGCGTGTCTGACCAGTCCGCTAGCCAAGCTAGTGATTTGGGGCATCCTGTCCGCCTTGCTGTATCACCTGGTTGCCGGTGTGCGCCATTTGATCATGGACATGGGCATCGGTGAGACGCTGGAAGGCGGCAAACTGGGCTCGAAAATCATTATCGCCGTTTCCGTGGTGGTAATCGTTCTGGCAGGAGTTTGGATATGGTAACTAACGTCACGAACCTCTCGCGTTCGGGCCTCTATGACTGGATGGCGCAACGTGTGTCTGCGGTCGTTCTCGCGGCTTACTTCATTTTCCTGATCGGATACCTCGTGGCGAACCCGGGCCTTGGCTATGACCAATGGCACGCGCTCTTCGCCAACAACTGGATGCGTATTTTCAGCCTGCTGGCCCTTGTTGCTCTGGGCGCTCACGCCTGGGTCGGCATGTGGACCATCGCGACCGACTACCTGACGCCAATGGCGTTCGGCAAGTCCGCGACGGCTATACGTTTCCTCTTCCAGGCAGTATGCGGCGTCGCGATGTTCGCTTACTTCGTCTGGGGTGTGCAGATTCTCTGGGGTATCTGATTCATGGCTAACATTCCAACGATTTCTTTCGACGCCATCATCATTGGTGGTGGCGGTGCCGGCATGCGCGCAGCGCTGCAACTGGCGCAAGGCGGTCACAAGACTGCGGTAATCACCAAGGTTTTCCCGACCCGTTCGCACACTGTATCCGCCCAGGGCGGCATCACCTGTGCCATCGCGTCCGCTGACCCGAACGATGACTGGCGCTGGCACATGTACGATACCGTCAAGGGTTCCGACTACATCGGTGACCAGGACGCTATCGAATACATGTGTCAGGAAGGCCCAGCCGCCGTTTTCGAGCTGGACCACATGGGTCTGCCGTTCTCGCGTACCGAAACCGGCCGTATCTACCAGCGTCCGTTCGGTGGCCAGTCCAAGGACTACGGTAAAGGCGGCCAGGCTGCGCGTACTTGCGCTGCGTCCGACCGTACCGGTCACGCCCTGCTGCACACCCTTTATCAGGGCAACCTGAAAGCCGGTACCACGTTCCTGAACGAGTACTACGCCGTTGACCTGGTGAAGAACGGTCAAGGCGACTTCGTCGGCGTGATCGCCATCTGCATCGAAACCGGCGAAACCACCTACATCCGCGCCAAGGCTACCGTTCTGGCCACCGGCGGTGCAGGTCGTATCTACGCTTCGACCACCAACGCCCTGATCAACACCGGTGACGGCGTTGGCATGGCCCTGCGTGCTGGCGTACCGGTACAAGACATCGAAATGTGGCAGTTCCACCCGACCGGCATCGCCGGCGCCGGTGTACTGGTAACCGAAGGTTGCCGTGGTGAAGGTGGATACCTGATCAACAAGCACGGCGAGCGTTTCATGGAGCGTTATGCTCCGAACGCCAAAGACCTTGCTGGTCGTGACGTTGTTGCCCGTTCGATGGTTAAAGAGATCATCGCCGGTAACGGCTGTGGCCCGAACGGTGACCACGTAATGCTGAAACTCGACCACTTGGGCGAGGAAGTGTTGCACAGCCGTCTGCCAGGCATCTGCGAACTGTCCAAGACTTTCGCTCACGTTGACCCGGTGGTTGCTCCAGTTCCGGTTGTTCCGACCTGCCACTATATGATGGGCGGCGTTGCCACCAACATTCACGGTCAGGCGATCACCCAGGACGCCGATGGCGTAGACACCATCATCCCGGGCCTGTTCGCTGTAGGCGAAGTGGCTTGCGTATCGGTTCACGGTGCCAACCGCCTGGGCGGCAACTCGCTGCTCGACCTGGTGGTCTTCGGCCGTGCTGCCGGCCTGCACCTGGAAAAGGCGCTGACCGACGGTATCGAATACGACGACGCTACCGACGCCGACATCAATGCGGCCCTGGCTCGTCTGTCCGCCCTGAACGAGCGTACCGATGGCGAAGACGTGGCAACCCTGCGTCGCGAGCTGCAGAACTGCATGCAGAACTACTTCGGTGTATTCCGTACCGGCGAATACATGCAGAAGGGTATTGCCCAGCTGGCTGATCTGCGCAAGCGCATCGCCAACGTCAAGATCAACGACAAGTCGCAGGCGTTCAACACTGCGCGTATCGAAGCTCTGGAACTGCAGAACCTGCTGGAAGTGGCCGAAGCTACTGCGATCGCTGCCGAAGTGCGTAAAGAGTCCCGCGGCGCTCACGCCCGTGAAGACTTCGAAGACCGTGACGACGAAAACTGGCTGTGCCACACCCTGTACTTCCCGGGTGAGAAGCGCGTTGCCAAGCGTGCCGTAAACTTCTCGCCGAAGACGGTTCCGACTTTTGAACCTAAGATTCGGACTTATTAAGGGTGGCCGCCATGTTGCAAGTCAGTGTTTATCGTTACAACCCTGATCAGGACGCTGCGCCGTTCATGCAGGAATTCCAGGTTGATACCGGTGGTAAAGACCTGATGGTGCTGGACGTGCTGGCCCTGATCAAAGAGCAGGACGAAGGTTTCTCCTATCGTCGCTCTTGCCGTGAAGGCGTTTGCGGTTCCGACGGCATGAACATCAACGGCAAGAACGGCCTGGCGTGCGTCACGCCGCTGTCTGCCGTTGTAAAAGGTAACAAGTTGATCGTTCGTCCTCTGCCAGGTTTGCCGGTAATCCGTGACCTGGTCGTCGATATGAGCATCTTCTACAAGCAATACGAGAAGGTTAAGCCTTACCTGCAGAACGACACGCCGGCTCCGGCCATCGAGCGTCTGCAGTCCCCTGAAGAGCGTGAAAAGCTCGACGGTCTGTACGAGTGCATCCTGTGCGCCTGCTGCTCGACCTCGTGCCCGTCCTTCTGGTGGAACCCGGACAAGTTCCTGGGTCCAGCTGCCCTGCTGCAAGCGTACCGCTTCCTGGCAGACAGCCGTGACACCAAGACGTCCGAGCGTCTGGCTTCGCTGGATGACCCGTTCAGCGTATTCCGCTGCCGCGGGATCATGAACTGCGTCAACGTATGTCCGAAAGGCCTGAACCCGACTAAGGCCATCGGTCACATCCGTAACATGTTGCTCTCGAGCGGCGTGTGATTCAGCTGTAGTACCCGCTAGACCGTTGTACCCGTGGATGCTGCGGCGCAGGCTTCAACCGGCGCCGTAGTTTTAACCTGAGCAGCAGCCTATAAGGCTGCGGCTCTTATTTTGAAGAAATGAGACAAGCAGGGGCATCCGGGCTGGTACCCGGACTATCAGTGTGATCCTAGTGGCTTGTTTTGGTCGCTGCATTCGGACTTCTGCAAGTTTGCTCGGTGTCGACACCGGTGGTGTTCCCCTAACCGAGGGTGACCAAGCATGCAAGAAAGCGTGATGCAGCGCATGTGGAACAGCGCCTACCTATCCGGTAGTAACGCTGCCTATGTGGAAGAGCTCTACGAGCTCTACCTGCACGACCCTAACGCTGTGCCAGAAGAGTGGCGCACCTACTTCCAGAAGTTGCCTGCTGACGGCAACTCTGCCACCGATGTTTCGCACTCCACAATTCGCGATCATTTCGTCTTGCTGGCAAAGAACCAGCGCCGCGCCCAACCGGTTTCCGCCGGCAGCGTGAGCAGTGAGCACGAGAAGAAGCAAGTTGAAGTGCTGCGATTGATCCAGGCCTACCGTATGCGTGGCCACCAGGCAGCCCAGCTTGACCCGCTGGGGCTGTGGCAGCGTCCTGCACCTGCAGACCTGTCGATCAATCATTACGGCTTGACCAATGCCGATCTTGATACGACCTTCCGTGCCGGCGACCTGTTCATCGGCAAAGAGGAAGCGAGCCTACGCGAAATTCACGAAGCGTTGCAGCAGACATATTGCCGCACCATCGGCGCTGAGTTCACGCACATCACCGATTCCGAGCAGCGCCAGTGGTTCCAGCAGCGTCTGGAAAGCGTGCGTGGCCGTCCGACGTACTCCGCCGACATCAAGAGCCACCTGCTCGAGCGCGTGACCGCCGGTGAAGGCCTGGAAAAATACCTGGGCACCAAATACCCGGGTACCAAGCGTTTCGGCCTGGAAGGCGGCGAGAGCCTGATTCCGATGCTCGACGAGCTGATCCAGCGTTCCGGTTCCTACGGCACCAAGGAAATCGTCATCGGCATGGCCCACCGTGGCCGTCTGAACGTGCTGGTCAACACCTTCGGCAAGAACCCGCGCGAGCTGTTCGACGAGTTCGAAGGCAAGAAGAAGGTCGAGCTGGGTTCCGGTGACGTTAAATACCACCAGGGCTTCTCGTCCAACGTAATGACCACCGGCGGTGAAGTTCACCTGGCCATGGCGTTCAACCCGTCCCACCTGGAAATCGTTTCCCCGGTGGTCGAGGGTTCGGTTCGCGCCCGTCAGGATCGTCGTAACGACGTGACCGGTGAGAAGGTCCTGCCGATCTCCATCCACGGTGACGCGGCATTCGCCGGTCAAGGCGTGGTGATGGAAACCTTCCAGATGTCGCAGACCCGCGGTTTCAAGACCGGCGGTACCGTGCACATCGTGATCAACAACCAGGTTGGTTTCACCATCAGCAACCCGCTGGACTCGCGTTCCACCGAGTACGCCACCGACGTTGCGAAAATGATCCAGGCGCCGATCCTCCATGTGAATGGCGATGATCCGGAAGCCGTGTTGTTCGTGACCCAGCTGGCCATCGACTACCGCATGCAGTTCAAGCGTGACGTGGTGATCGACCTGGTCTGCTACCGTCGTCGCGGCCACAACGAGGCCGACGAGCCAAGCGGCACCCAGCCGATCATGTACCAGCAGATCACCAAGCAGCGCACCACCCGTGAGCTGTATGCCGATCGCCTGACCCAGGCCGGTGTACTCGACGCGGAGCGTGTTCAGGCCAAGGTCGACGAATACCGCAACGCGCTGGACAACGGTCTGCACGTAGTGAAAAGCCTGGTCAAGGAGCCGAACAAAGAGCTGTTCGTGGACTGGCGTCCGTATCTGGGCCACGCCTGGACCGCGCGTCACGACACTCGCTTCGACCTCAAGACCTTGCAGGAACTGTCCGCCAAGCTGCTGGAAATCCCGGAAGGCTTCGTGGTTCAGCGCCAGGTTGCGAAGATCTACGAAGACCGTCAGAAGATGCAAGCCGGCGGCCTGCCGATCAACTGGGGTTACGCCGAAACCATGGCGTACGCGACCCTGGCGTTCGAAGGTCACCCGATTCGCATGACTGGCCAGGACATCGGCCGCGGTACGTTCTCGCACCGTCATGCCGTGTTGCACAACCAGAAGGACGCGGGCACCTACGTCCCGCTGCAGAACCTGTACGACGGTCAGCCACGTTTCGACCTGTACGACTCGTTCCTGTCCGAAGAAGCGGTGCTGGCGTTCGAGTACGGTTACTCGACCACCACGCCAAATGCCCTGGTCATCTGGGAAGCCCAGTTCGGCGACTTCGCCAACGGCGCCCAGGTCGTTATCGACCAGTTCATCACCAGTGGCGAGCACAAGTGGGGCCGTCTGTGCGGTCTGACCATGCTGCTGCCGCACGGTTATGAAGGTCAGGGGCCGGAGCACTCCTCGGCTCGTCTGGAGCGTTACCTGCAGCTGTGCGCCGAGCACAACATCCAGGTGTGCATGCCGACGACGCCGGCACAGATCTACCACTTGCTGCGCCGTCAGGTGATTCGCCCGCTGCGCAAGCCATTGGTAGTCCTGACTCCGAAGTCGCTGTTGCGCCACAAGCTGGCCATCTCGACTTTGGAAGATCTGGCCGAAGGTTCCTTCCAGACCGTTATCCCGGAAATCGATGCCCAGGACCCGAAAAAGGTCGAGCGCGTTGTCCTGTGTAGCGGCAAGGTCTACTACGACCTGCTGGAAAAACGTCGTGCCGAAGGCCGTGACGATATCGCCATCGTGCGTATCGAGCAGCTGTACCCATTCCCTGAGGACGACTTGAAAGAAGTCCTGGCTCCTTACACCAACGTCAAAGCTGCCGTCTGGTGCCAGGAAGAGCCGATGAACCAGGGGGCGTGGTACTGCAGCCAACACCACATGCGTCGTAGCATCAGCAACCTCAACAAGTCTCTCGTACTCGAGTACGCGGGCCGTGAGGCTTCTGCTGCACCGGCATGCGGTTACGCATCGATGCACGCTGAGCAGCAGGAAAAACTGCTGCAAGACGCCTTTACTGTTTAACGCCTTCGCGCACCTGAAACCGAATTTAAGGACCCACAGATAATGGCTATCGAAATCAAAGCCCCCACTTTCCCGGAATCGGTTGCCGATGGCACCGTTGCCACCTGGCACAAACAACCGGGCGACGCGGTCAAGCGTGACGAACTGATCGTCGACATCGAAACCGATAAAGTCGTACTGGAAGTGTTGGCGACTGCTGACGGCGTGCTGGGCGCTATCGTCAAGAACGAAGGCGACACCGTTCTGTCCGACGAAGTCCTGGGCTCCATCGAAGCGGGCGGCGCTGCTGCCGCTCCAGCCGCTGCTGCTCCGGCCGCCGCTGCTCAAGCCGCTGCTCCTGCCGCTGAAGGCGAAGACGATCCTGTTGCTGCACCGGCTGCGCGCAAGCTGGCTGAAGAAAACGGCATCAACATCGCTTCCGTTGCCGGCACCGGCAAAGGCGGTCGTGTGACCAAGGAAGACGTGGTTGCAGCCGTTGCTGCCAAGAAAGCCGCTCCGGCTGCCGCGCCTGCCAAGGCTGCCGCACCTGCTGCCGCTGCTCCTGTGTTCGCTGCAGGCGATCGCATCGAGAAGCGCGTGCCGATGACCCGCGTTCGCGCTACCGTGGCCAAGCGTCTGGTAGAAGCTCAATCGAACATGGCGATGCTGACCACTTTCAACGAAGTCGACATGACCGAAGTCATGGCCCTGCGTTCGAAGTACAAGGATCTGTTCGAGAAGTCCCACAACGGCGTACGCCTGGGCTTCATGTCGTTCTTCGTGAAAGCAGCTACCGAAGCACTGAAGCGCTTCCCGGCTGTCAACGCGTCGATCGACGGCGGCGACATCGTTTACCACGGCTACGCTGACGTCGGCGTTGCAGTTTCCAGCGATCGCGGCCTGGTTGTACCGGTTCTGCGTAACGCCGAACTGATGAGCCTGGCTGAAATCGAAGGCGGCATCGCCACTTTCGGCAAGAAAGCCCGCGACGGCAAACTGTCGATGGACGAAATGACCGGTGGTACCTTCACCATCACCAACGGCGGTACCTTCGGTTCGATGATGTCGACCCCGATCGTCAACCCGCCACAAGCCGCCATCCTGGGCATGCACAACATCATCCAGCGTCCTATGGCCATCAACGGCCAGGTCGTGATTCGTCCGATGATGTACCTGGCACTGTCCTACGATCACCGTCTGATCGATGGCAAAGAAGCTGTGACTTTCCTGGTGACCATCAAGAACCTGCTGGAAGATCCGGCTCGTCTGTTGCTGGATATCTGATAGAAGCGGCCATGAGCTGCAAGCCCGAGCTGTCGGAAAACCCGCAGCTTGGCTTGCAGCTTGCGGCTTGAAGCTTTTCGCTAAAGAGGATTTTTTGAATGTCGCAGAAATTTGACGTAGTAGTGATCGGCGCGGGCCCTGGCGGCTACGTGGCTGCCATCAAGGCCGCCCAACTGGGTCTTTCGACCGCCTGCATCGAGAAGTACACCGACAAGGAAGGCAAACTGGCTCTGGGCGGTACTTGCCTGAACGTCGGCTGCATTCCCTCCAAGGCGCTGCTGGACAGCTCCTGGAAATACAAGGAAGCCAAAGAAGGCTTCGCGATCCACGGTATCAATCACGCTGGCGTGACCATGGACGTGGGTGCAATGGTTGGCCGTAAAGCCACCATCGTCAAAGGCCTGACCTCTGGCGTTGCGACCCTGTTCAAAGCCAACGGTGTGACCTCCATCGAGGGTCACGGCAAGCTGCTGGCCGGCAAGAAAGTCGAAGTCACCAAGCCGGACGGTTCGGTAGAAATCATCGAAGCCGAAAACGTCATCCTGGCTCCAGGTTCGCGTCCGATCGACATTCCACCGGCTCCGGTTGACCAGAATGTGATCGTCGATTCGACGGGCGCCCTGGAATTCCAATCCGTACCTAAGCGTCTGGGCGTGATCGGCGCTGGCGTAATCGGTCTGGAACTGGGTTCGGTGTGGTCGCGTCTGGGTGCAGAAGTGACTGTCCTGGAAGCCCTGGACACCTTCCTGATGGCCGCTGACGCCGCTGTTTCCAAGGAAGCGCTGAAAACCCTGACCAAGCAGGGCCTGGACATCAAGCTGGGCGCTCGCGTGACCGGCTCCAAAGTGAACGGCGACGAAGTCGTTGTTAACTACACCGATGCCAAGGGCGAACAGACCATCACGTTCGACAAGCTGATCGTAGCCGTTGGTCGCCGTCCAGTGACCACTGATCTGTTGGCTGCCGACTGCGGCGTGACCCTGGACGAGCGCGGTTTCGTGCACGTCGACGATCACTGCGCCACCACTGTACCGGGCGTCTACGCCATTGGTGACGTGGTTCGCGGCATGATGCTGGCGCACAAGGCGTCCGAAGAAGGCATCATGGTTGTCGAGCGCATCAAGGGCCACAAGGCCCAGATGAACTATGATTTGATCCCTTCGGTTATTTATACTCACCCGGAAATCGCGTGGGTAGGTAAAACCGAGCAGGCCTTGAAAGCTGAAGGCGTTGAAGTTAACGTCGGCACCTTCCCGTTTGCAGCCTCCGGCCGTGCCATGGCTGCCAACGACACCGGTGGTTTCGTCAAGGTCATCGCAGATGCCAAGACAGACCGCGTGCTGGGCGTCCACGTGATTGGCCCAAGCGCTGCAGAACTGGTTCAGCAGGGCGCGATCGGTATGGAATTCGGCACCAGCGCTGAAGACCTGGGCATGATGGTTTTCTCCCATCCGACCCTGTCTGAAGCCTTGCACGAAGCTGCTCTGGCAGTGAATGGCGGCGCCATCCACATCGCCAACCGCAAGAAGCGTTAAGACAATAAGAAACCACGGCGGTTTGGCCCGTCGTGAGCCTTGCATGCAAGACTCACCGCGGAATATCCGCTGGACGCAGTCTTGCGTAGCTGCACCGGTTGTCCGGAAAGGCTACGCAAGCAGCAGTCACAGGTGGTGCGGCACTTGAACAAGTGCAGCACCGAATGCGCAGTACCTAACGAAGACGGTAATAAGCATGAATCTTCACGAGTATCAGGGTAAGCAGCTGTTCGCTGAGTACGGCCTGCCAGTTTCCACTGGTTACGCAGTAGACACCCCAGAAGCAGCAGCAGAAGCTTGCGACAAAATCGGCGGCAGCGAGTGGGTTGTCAAAGCCCAGGTCCACGCCGGTGGTCGCGGTAAAGCGGGCGGCGTCAAGCTGGTTCGCAGCAAAGAAGACGCCAAAGCCTTCGCACAGCAGTGGCTGGGCAAGCGTCTGGTGACTTACCAGACTGACGCCAATGGCCAGCCAGTCACCAAGATCCTGGTTGAATCGTGCACTGATATCGCTAAAGAGCTGTACCTGGGCGCTGTCGTTGACCGTTCGAGCCGTCGTATCGTGTTCATGGCTTCCACCGAAGGTGGCGTGGACATCGAGAAAATCGCTCACGACACTCCAGAAAAAATTCTGAAAGCCACTATCGATCCACTGGTTGGCGCTCAGCCATTCCAGGGTCGCGAGCTGGCATTCCAGCTGGGTCTGGAAGGCAAGCAGGTTGCCCAGTTCGCCAAGATCTTCGTAGGTCTGGCCAAGCTGTTCAAGGATCACGACCTGGCGCTGCTGGAAGTGAACCCGCTGGTGATCAAGGCTGACGGCGATCTGCACTGCCTGGACGCCAAGATCAACATCGACGCCAACGCCATGTACCGTCAGCCTAAGCTGAAGACTTTCCACGATCCGTCGCAAGACGATCCGCGCGAAGCGCACGCTGCCAAGTTCGAACTGAACTACGTAGCGCTGGAAGGCAACATCGGTTGCATGGTCAACGGTGCTGGCCTGGCCATGGGTACCATGGACATCGTCAACCTGCATGGCGGCAAGCCAGCCAACTTCCTCGACGTGGGCGGCGGCGCTACCAAAGAACGCGTTACCGAAGCTTTCAAAATCATTCTGTCCGACACCAACGTCGCCGCAGTACTGGTTAACATCTTCGGCGGCATCGTTCGTTGCGACATGATTGCCGAAGGCATCATCGGTGCAGTGAAAGAAGTCGGCGTGAAAATCCCGGTTGTTGTTCGCCTTGAAGGCAACAACGCTGAGCTGGGCGCTAAAGTACTGGCAGAAAGCGGTTTGAACATCATCGCTGCTACCAGCCTGACCGACGCTGCTCAACAAGTTGTCAAAGCTGCGGAGGGCAAATAATGAGCGTCCTGATCAATAAAGACACCAAAGTTATCTGCCAGGGTATTACCGGTTCGCAAGGTAGTTTCCACACCCAGCAAGCCATCGAATACGGCACCCAGATGGTTGGTGGCGTTACTCCTGGCAAAGGCGGCACCGAGCACCTGGGTCTGCCAGTGTTCAACACCGTTAAAGACGCAGTAGAAGCCACTGGCGCTACCGCTTCCGTGATCTACGTTCCGGCTCCTTTCTGCAAAGATTCGATCCTGGAAGCTGCCTTCGGCGGCATCAAGCTGATCGTTTGCATCACCGAAGGCATTCCTACCCTGGACATGCTGGACGCTAAAGTTAAGTGCGACGAGCTGGGCGTAGTCCTGATCGGCCCTAACTGCCCAGGCGTTATCACTCCGGGCGAGTGCAAGATCGGCATCATGCCAGGTCACATTCACTTGCCAGGCAAGGTCGGTATCGTTTCCCGTTCCGGCACCCTGACCTACGAAGCTGTGAAGCAGACTACTGACGCCGGTTTCGGTCAGTCGACTTGCGTCGGCATCGGTGGTGACCCGATCCCGGGTTCGAACTTCATCGACATCCTGAAGCTGTTCCAGGAAGACCCGAAGACCGAAGCGATCGTGATGATCGGTGAGATCGGCGGTTCGGCTGAAGAAGAAGCGGCTGCCTACATCAAGGCACACGTGACCAAGCCGGTTGTTTCCTACATCGCTGGTGTGACTGCTCCTCCGGGCAAGCGCATGGGCCATGCTGGCGCAATCATCTCTGGCGGCAAAGGCACTGCAGACGAGAAATTCGCTGCTCTGCAAGACGCAGGCGTTAAAACCGTGCGTTCGCTGGCAGACATCGGCAAGGCCCTGGCCGAGCTGACTGGTTGGGCTGTCAAGTAAGCCTCGCGCTTAGCTGACGCTTCACCAAACAAAGGCCACCTTCGGGTGGCCTTTGTCGTTTCCGGGATTTGCGCAGAGGGTGCCGGCCTCTTCGCGAGCAAGCCCGCTCCCACAGTTGACCGCGTTCCAATGTGGGAGCGGGCTTGCTCGCGAAGACGGACTTACAGGCGACAACCATTTACATGCATAAATGCGACACGGAAATGTCGTGTATCGGATAGTCCGCCCTCTAACAGTGCGTTTACCGCCCAAATTCGTTAGGATACGCGCCATTTTTGCGTCTGCGGCCCACAAGGCTGCAACGCGCTAAAAGGGTTGGTCCCATACGGACCGACAGCATTTCCCTCACCCATAGGGAAATCCCTCTCTAAATTCCGATTCAGTAGTGTGGTATTTCCTTAATGAAAGTGTTGAAAGGCCAGGACATCCTGGCACTTGGTTTTATGACGTTTGCCCTGTTCGTCGGGGCTGGCAACATCATCTTCCCGCCTATCGTCGGTTTGCAGTCCGGGCCTCACGTCTGGATGGCGGCGCTGGGCTTCCTGATCACCGCGGTCGGCCTGCCCGTGGTCACCGTCGTCGCCCTGGCCAAGGTCGGTGGCGCCATGGATGCCCTGAGCAGCCCGATCGGCAAGATCGCCGGTGGCCTGCTCGCGGCGGCCTGCTACCTGGCTGTCGGCCCGCTGTTCGCCACCCCGCGTACCGCGACCGTGTCGTTCGAAGTCGGCCTGGCACCCCTGACCGGCGAAAGCCCGTTGGCGCTGTTCCTCTACAGTTCCGTGTACTTCCTGGTGGTGTTCTTCATCTCGCTGTACCCGGGCCGTTTGCTCGATACCGTAGGGCGCTTCCTCGCGCCGCTGAAGATCATCGCCCTGGCCGCGCTCGGCATCGCCGCGTTCGCGTTGCCGGCGGGTGACATTGGCCATGCAACGCCGGAATACGTGGCGGCTCCGTTCTCCCAAGGCTTCATCAATGGTTACCTGACCATGGATACCCTGGGTGCACTGGTGTTCGGCATCGTCATCGTCAACGCCATCCGCTCGCGCGGCGTCGAGTCGCCGGCGTTGATCACCCGTTACGCGATCATTGCCGGCCTGATTGCCGGCGTGGGCCTGGCGCTGGTCTACATCAGCCTGTTCCGCCTGGGTTCGGGCAGCCATGAAGTCGCTGCTGGTGCCACCAATGGAGCGGCCGTGTTGCACGCCTACGTGCAGCACACCTTCGGCTCCCTGGGCAGCGGTTTTCTCGCCGTCCTGATCTCTCTGGCCTGCCTGGTCACGGCGGTCGGCCTGACCTGTGCCTGCGCCGAGTACTTCAGCCGGGTGCTGCCACTGTCCTACAAGACGCTGGTGATCATCCTCGCGGCGTTCTCCCTGCTGGTGTCCAACCTGGGCCTGACCAAGCTGATCGCGTTCTCGATCCCGGTACTGACCGCGATCTACCCGCCGTGCATCGCCCTGGTGGCCCTGAGCTTCTGCAAGGACTTCTGGCATGAACAAGGCCGCATCGTCGGCCCGGTGATGCTGGTGTCGTTCCTCTTCGGCCTGATCGACGCCCTCAAGGGCGCGGGCCTGGCGGACTGGATGCCGACCCAACTGTCCCACCTGCCGCTCAGCGAGCAAGGCCTGGCATGGCTGGTGCCCTCGGTGATGACCCTGGTGGTTGCGGTGGTTTGCGACCGTCTGCTGGGCAAGCGCGAAGAAGCGCTGGCTTAAGCGTTGCCGGCCCGCCACGAGCGGGCTTGCAGGCAAATACAGAAATGCCCCGTATCAATCGATACGGGGCATTTTTTTTACCTGGAGTGCGGTGTCTTTTGCGTTGCGCTAACGTCGAAGCATTGCAAAACTCAATGTGGGAGCGGGCTTGCTCGCGAAAGCGGTTAATCATTCAACATCGATGTCGACTGACCCACCGCTTTCGCGAGCAAGCCCGCTCCCACAGGGTTTCAGTGTTCCGCCACTCCATCACAAGGACCTGCATGTCGTTCATCCAAGCCAACCTGATCCACATCCTTGCTGCCATCTGGTTCGTCATCTGCTGGGGCGGTTACACCCGCTATGCGACCTGGAAGGGCCGTGACACGGCCTGCCTGGCCAGCGTGCTGCACCTGTATCGTGAAGACTGGATGCGCCGCATGCTCCTGCGTGACAACCGCATCGCCGATGCCAGCGTGATCGGCAACCTGGAGCGCAATGCGTCGTTCTTTGCCTCCAGCACCCTGATTATCCTGGCCGGTATTCTCACGGTCCTTGGGGCGTCGGAAAGGGCGGTGTCGTTGCTGGCGGATATCCCGATGGTGCAGCAGGCATCCCAGGGAATGTCGGAGATCAAGTTGCTGTGCCTGGCGCTGGTGTTCGTCTATGCATTTTTTACCTTCAGCTGGTGCATGCGCCAGTACAACTTCGCCGCCATCCTGGTGGGCTCGGCCCCCATGGTCGGTGAGCGTCATGTCTCGGAGCAGGAGCGCAAAGCCTTTGCCAATCGGGCCGCCCGGGTTATTTCCATGGCCGCCAACCAGTTCAACTTCGGCCTGCGCTCTTACTATTTCGGCATGACCATGCTGGCCTGGTTCGTCAGCCCCTGGTTGTTCATGTTGATGAGTGCTGGCGTTGTGTTTGTGCTCTACCGTCGCGAGTTTCACTCCGACGTTCTCGATGTGATGGTCTATACCCCTACAGAGGCGCCATTGCCCGAGGTGAATAAAGAGGCCGCTTGATGAGTATTCCATTCTGGTGCGTGTTTATCAGTGCCGTACTGATTTACGTGGCGCGCATGCCCGTGACGACGGCCATGAAAGAGCAGGGCGGTTACAACAATCACCTGCCGCGCCAACAGCAAGCGCAGCTCACAGGGCTGGGCGCGCGCGCGGTGGCGGCGCATCAGAACAGTTTCGAGGCCTTCATATTGTTTGCGGTGGGGGTGTTGATGGCTCACACCACACAAACGGCGGGTTGGCTGATCGACTCCCTGGCGATCATCTTTGTGGTTACACGAGTCCTTTACCTGCTGTGTTATTGGAAAGACCTGGCCTGGCAACGAAGCCTGGTCTGGCTGGTGGGTTTGATCTGTTCCTTGTTGCTGATGATTAGTCCGACTTTTCGAACGATTTTGCTCTAGCGAGTAAATCGCAGGCAAAAGAAAACCCGCACTTGGCGGGTTTTCTTTACCACGCTAAAAACCGGATCAGTTTTTAGGCGCGGCTTCTTTTGCTGCGGCTTCGTTCGATTCAGCCTGAGCTTTGGCGGCTTCGGCATTTTCTTTTGCAGCGTCGTTCACTTTATCCTGAGCTTTGTTCATGTCTTGCTGTGCTTGCTCAGCATGTTCGGCGGCATCTTGAGCTTTGTCCTCGGATTTTTTATCGCAAGCAGCGAGACCGAGGGAAGCGGTCAACATCAAGGCAATAGCAAAAGTCTTACGCATGGGGTGTTTCTCCTTGTGGAAAAGATCTATCTGGCCTTAAGAGCCTTGGCGTCATGGTTAAGTTCCACAAATTATTTCAGATATATAAGTTTGTTCTAGCGCGGAACCTTTACCTGGCTCTCTACTTCACTGCCAACTAAACAAGAGTCTTTATCAACATGGCCGAAAACCCCGTTTTTGAGCGTGCGACACGGTTCCTGTCGGCACTGCGACATTGTTCGGTGCTTGGATTGCGCGTTCACAGCGCCAGTGCCGAAGGGCTCACCGTAGTGCTGCCATACAGCCCGCAAATCGTCGGCAACCCCCAGACCGGGGTAATTCACGGCGGCGCCCTGACCACCTTGATGGACACCGCCTGTGGCATGTCTACCCTCTGCGTACTGCCTGAGTTCGAAGTCTGCCCGACCCTCGACCTGCGCATCGACTACATGCACGCTGCCGAACCGCATAAGGATGTCTATGGCTTCGCCCAGTGCTATCGGGTGACCACCGACGTGATATTCGCCCGCGGATTTGCCTATCAGGATGACCCGGAGCAGCCGATTGCCCATGTCGTGGGCACTTTCATGCGCATGGGCAAGGGCATCAAGGGGACCAAGGGTTTTGGCGGCGTGATTGCAGGAGGTGCGAAGTGAGCGAGTCGTTCAAGGAGCAACTGCAACAGGCCCATGAGCAGGGCGAATATGCGCCGCTGTTGAACCTGATTCCCTACGCCGGATTGATCGGTGTCGAATGCTCGCGGGTGGGGGACGAGCTGCTGTTTCGCCTGCCGGCCAACAAGGACAACATCGGCAACCCGTTGTTGCCGGCCATCCATGGCGGCGTGATCGCCGGTTTCATGGAGCTTTCCGCCGCGCTGCACCTGCTGGTGGCGACCGGTTCGCCGGGCGTGCCGAAGATCATCGACTTCTCCCTCGATTACCTGCGCGCCGGGCAGTTTCGCGATACCTGGGCCCGTTGCCAGGTGTGTCGCCAGGGGCGCCGGGTCGCCAACGTGGCGATTACCGCCTGGCAAAGCACCGAAGCGGAACCCATCGCCACGGCCCGGGCGCATTTCAAACTGGATGAGCCCTTGAAATCCTGAATGCTGCCCCCAACTCTGATGACAACCCGCCGCCGACCCTCATGGTCGCGGCTTATGCCATCTGATTGGAGTTTGATGACCATGAGTGTGGAAACTCAAAAGGAAACCCTGGGCTTCCAGACCGAGGTGAAGCAACTGCTGCACCTCATGATCCATTCGCTGTATTCCAACAAGGAAATTTTCCTTCGCGAACTGATCTCGAACGCCTCTGACGCTGTAGACAAATTACGTTTCGAAGCCTTGGCCAAGCCAGAGCTGCTGGAAGGTGGCGCCGAACTGAAAATCCGCGTGAGCTTCGACAAGGACGCCAAGACCGTCACCCTCGAAGACAACGGCATCGGCATGAGCCGCGAAGACGCGATCACCCACCTGGGCACCATCGCCAAGTCGGGCACCGCCGATTTCATGAAGCACCTGACCGGCGACCAGAAGAAAGACTCGCACCTGATCGGCCAGTTCGGTGTCGGTTTCTACTCCGCTTTCATCGTCGCCGACAAAGTCGACGTGTTCAGCCGTCGCGCCGGTAGCCCGGCCAGCGAAGGCGTGCACTGGTCGTCCAAAGGTGAGGGCGATTTCGAAGTCGCCACCATCGACAAGGCTGACCGTGGTACTCGCATCGTCCTGCACCTGAAGTCCGGTGAAGACGAGTTCGCCGATGGCTGGCGCCTGCGTAACATCATCAAGAAGTACTCCGACCACATCGCTCTGCCGATCGAGCTGCCGAAAGAAGTGGCCGCTGCCGAGGGTGAAGAGAAGCCGGCCGTTGAATGGGAAACCGTCAACCGCGCCAGCGCCCTGTGGACCCGACCGCGTACCGAAATCAAGGACGAGGAATACCAGGAGTTCTACAAGCACATCGCCCACGACTTCGAAAACCCGCTGAGCTGGAGCCACAACAAGGTTGAAGGCAAGCTGGAATACAGCTCGCTGCTGTACGTGCCGGCCCGAGCGCCATTCGACCTGTACCAGCGTGAAGCACCGAAAGGTCTGAAGCTGTACGTGCAGCGCGTGTTCGTCATGGATCAGGCCGAGTCTTTCCTGCCGCTTTACCTGCGCTTCATCAAAGGCGTGGTCGACTCCAACGACCTGTCGCTGAACGTGTCGCGGGAAATCCTGCAGAAAGACCCGATCATCGACTCCATGAAGTCGGCGCTGACCAAGCGCGTGCTGGACATGCTCGAAAAACTGGCGAAGAACGACCCAGAGCAATACAAAGGCTTCTGGAAAAACTTCGGCCAGGTCATGAAAGAAGGCCCGGCAGAAGACTTCGCCAACAAAGAGAAAATCGCCGGCCTGTTGCGTTTTGCATCGACCATCGGTGATGACGGCGAACAGGTTGTCGGCCTGGCCGAGTACCTGGCACGCGCCAAGGAAGGTCAGGACAAGATCTACTACCTGACCGGCGAAACCTACGCACAGGTCAAGAACAGCCCGCACCTGGAAGTCTTCCGCAAGAAAGGCATCGAAGTGCTGCTGCTGACTGACCGTATCGACGAGTGGCTGATGAGCTACCTCAGCGATTTCGACGGCAAGAGCTTTGTTGACGTGGCGCGCGGTGACCTGGACCTGGGCAACCTGGACTCGGAAGAGGACAAGAAGGCCGCGGAAGAAGTCGCCAAGTCCAAAGAAGGTCTGGTCGAGCGTCTGAAGTCTGCACTGGGCGAATCCGTGGCTGAAGTACGGGTATCCCATCGCCTGACCGACTCCCCGGCGATCCTGGCCATCGGCGAGCAGGACCTGGGCCTGCAGATGCGTCAGATCCTCGAAGCCAGCGGGCAGAAGGTTCCGGATTCGAAGCCGATCTTCGAATTCAACCCGGCTCACCCACTGATCGAGAAGCTCGACAACGAGCAGAGCGACGAGCGCTTTGGCGATCTGTCGCACATCCTCTTCGATCAGGCGGCCCTGGCGGCCGGCGACAGCTTGAAAGACCCGGCGGCCTATGTGCGCCGTCTGAACAAGCTATTGGTTGAGCTGTCGGCTTAACTTCGTTGTAGAAAAACCCGCTTCGGCGGGTTTTTTCATTCTGGTGTAAAAAAATCAGGAGTCAGAAATGAGCCAAATCACTGTACGTTCTGTTGCCTATCAGATTGATGGCCAATCCTACGAAAGCCGCCTGGCGTTCGACGCTGACCACAAAGGGCCACGTCCAGGCCTGTTGATGGCGCCGAACTGGATGGGCGTCGGTGCCGGTGCCGAGGAGATCGCCAAGTCGGTCGCGGCCAAGGGCTACGTGGTGCTGATCGCGGATCTCTATGGTCAATCGGTTCGTCCGCAGAACAACGATGAGGCAGGCGCGGCAATGATGCCGCTGAAGAACGATCGGCCGTTGCTGCGCAAGCGCATGCGGGTGGCGTTCGAGCAGTTGCAAAGCCAGGGAGAGGCCGCTGTCGATACGTCGAAACTGGCCACGTTCGGTTTCTGTTTCGGTGGTTGCTGCGCGCTGGAGTTTGCGCGTACGGGTGCGCCCGTGAAGGCGGCGGTGTCGTTCCACGGTACGCTGGATACCCCGGACGTCAATGATGCGAAAAACATCAAGGGCTCGGTATTGGTGCTGCACGGTGCTTCCGATCCGTTGGTGCCTAAGGAGCAACTGCCGGCTTTCGAAGATGAAATGAATGCCGCGGGCGTGGATTGGCAGCTGCTGAGCTACGGCGGCGCGTTCCACTCGTTTACCGATCCCCATGCGAACGTACCGGGCATGATGATGTACGACGCCAAGGTCGCCGCTCGGGCCTTCACTTCGATGCACAATCTGCTGGATGAAGTGTTCAAGGGCTGATTGCGATAGTGCCGGCCTCTTCGCGAGCAAGCCCGCTCCCACATTGGAATGCGGTCAACCGTGGGAGCGGGCTTGCTCGCGAAGGCGATGTGAAACTCACAAAAAGTCTTAAGGAAGTTCGATCCGCTCAACTTCCCCCGGCACCGTCGGCCAATCCCCGGCCGCCCAACGCCGGCGCGCTTCATCGATGGCTGCCGGGTCGCTCGCCACGAAATTCCAGTTGATTCGCCGCGGCCCATCCAGCGGCGCACCCCCGAACAACACCGCATGACTGTCGCTCTCGGCGAACAAGGTCATCTCTTCACCGGCCGGCAACACCACCAGCGAATGCGGCTCTATCGGCTCGCCATCGAGCTGCACGTCACCGCTCAACACATACAGCGCGCGCTCTTCATGCTCGGTAGGAATCAGCAGGGTTGTCGCCGTTTGCAGGTTCAATTCGGCATACAGCGTCGGTGAAAGCACCGGAACCGGCGATTCGAGGCAAAAGCCCGAGCCGGCGATCATGCGGATCTTCACCCCGAGGTTTTCGCTGACCGGCAGGGTGGCAGCGGGGTGGTGGCTGTAGTGTCCGGGGCCCTGTTCCCGGTCTTTGGGCGAGGCCAGCCAGATCTGCAGGCCGTGCATGGTGAAGCCGCTTTCCTTGAGGGCTTCGGGTGTGCGCTCGACATGAGCGATGGCGCTGCCGGCGGTCATCCAGCTGACATCCCCGGCGTTGACCACCTGGTCCGAACCGAGGCTGTCCTTGTGCTGCAACTGGCCTTCAAACAGGTAGGTGAGCGTGGAGAGACCGATGTGTGGATGCTGGCGGATGTTCATGCCCGTGCCCGCCGCATAACGGGTTTCGAGCATGTGGTCGAAAAACACGAAGGGCCCGACATTGCGGCATTTGGCTGACGGTAACGGGCGAAGAATCGGCTGGCCTTCGACATCTTCGGCGCGGGGGCGGATCACGAGCGGAGTGTTCATGGTGCGTTCCAGGCTGAGCGGGTAATGCGTCGAGCATAACCCGCTTGCGCAGCCCTTGCCGCTATTGGCTGAACGCGCCTTCGGCCAGATGGGTTTCGATGCTGACTTCAGAGGTGGTCATCAGCTTGTGCACCGGGCAGCGATCGGCCACCCGGTGCAGCTCATCGCGCTGGGCGTCGGTGAGCACGCCCTTGAGGGTCAGTTTCACATGCAGGGCATATTTGCCTTTCTGCTCTTCGCTGTTGTCGCGTTTGACCTCCACACCAACGCCCGTTAGCGGAATGTCCTTTTTCTTCGCGTAGATCTTCAAGGTCAAGGCTTTGCAGGCGCCCAGCGCTGCGTCGAAATAATCATGAGGCTCTGGCGCGCTGCCTTCGCCACCGGCGGAGACGGGAGCGTCGGCAAACAACTCGTGGTCATCGATCTGGACGGTATGGCGAAGACCTTCGGCGGAAACGGTGTTGACGGTAACAGTCATGGGAAACCTCGCAGGCAGCAGGAAAAGTCATTCGATCAAAAAAGACCTTGAAGGTATAGAGCATTGCGCCAGTTGTGCGTTCCTTTAAAAGATCGCAGCCTTCGGCAGCTCCTACAAGAGACCGAATTCCCGTGTAGGAGCTGCCGAAGGCTGCGATCTTTTGATCTTAAAAAAAGCCCCGCAAGTGCGGGGCTCCTTCAAACATATGAGTATCAGCTGCCTTTAACCGGCTTGCCGTTCACCGTACCGTCCAGGAGCATGATGTTGTACTCCTTGCCGTCGGTCTCGACCTGTTGCAGGCGAACCAGGAGGTAATCCCAATCCTTGGCGAACCACAGCACGGTGATGCGCTTGCTTTGTGTCGGGTCGCGGACGCGCTCGACCTTGATTGCATCGATCTGGCCAGCCTTGGTTTCGACTTTTTCCGAACCCAGCACGCGGAAGTCATAGGTATCGACTTCGCCATCATCGACAACCTGATAGCTCATGCTTTTCTTGCCGGCGGCCACGTCATGCTGCAGCGCCAGCTGGTAGGTGGATTTGTCGAGCATGCCGCGGTTGAGGGCAATATTGACCGCGTCGCCACGATCGGTGCCGGTGACCTTCTTGGCGGTCCAGTCGAAGTCCAGGTCAGCCTTCTTGGCTTTGCCCAGGCCACCGCGTTCGAAGTGGTAGGACTGTGGCAGCAGGGTGTCCTTGTCGACAGTCAGGGTGCTTTCTTCGGACAGGCTGGCGATCATCATCGACGCCTTGAAATTGAGCTTCCAGACGCCGTTGGCTTCCTTGGTCAGGCTGCGTTCAGCCGTGCCGCTCATGGGCAACTGCTTCCAGTCGGCGGTGTAGCTGGCGGAGAAAGGTTGAAGGTCTGCAGCCTGTGCGAAGGGCAAGGCGAGCAGAGCGCAAGCGAAGAGCAGGGCGCGACGCATAAAATCTCCTAGGTTCGAATCAAGTGGCCGCTGGGCGCAAGCAACTGTCCATCCAGTAAAGCACCTTGCTCGCCGAGGGATAACCGGCCTTCGGCAAACCAGCGTACAGCCATGGGGTAGATCAGGTGTTCCTGTACATGGACCCGCTGCGCCAGACTCTGCGGCGAGTCATGCAACTCTACCGGTATTACTGCTTGTACGACCAGTGGTCCGCCATCGAGTTCCTCGGTGACGAAGTGCACGGAGCAGCCGTGTTCAGCGTCGCCGGCCTCCAGCGCGCGCTGATGAGTGTGTAACCCTTTGTATTTGGGTAGCAGCGAGGGATGGATATTGAGCAGGCGGCCCGCGTAGTGGCGCACGAAGTCAGCGCTTAGAATGCGCATGAACCCGGCCAGGACCACGAGTTTGGGATTGAAGGCGTCGATCAGTTCGATCAGCGCGGCGTCGAAGGCCTCGCGGCCCTCGAAAGCCTTGTGATCCAGGGTGCGGGTGTCGATACCCGCGTCCCTGGCGCGTTGCAGGCCATAGGCATCGGCGCGGTTGGAAATCACCGCAGCGACGCGGACCGGGCTGTCGCCGGTCCGCGTGCTGTCGATCAAGGCCTGCAAGTTACTGCCGGTGCCGGATAGCAGCACCACAACATCACAGGTGGCTGACATTAATGAGCCTTGAGGTTCTTCAGTTCAACCTGGGCAGCGCCTTCGGCAGCGGTGGCGATCTGACCGATGACCCAAGGCTGCTCGCCAGCTTCACGCAGCACGTTCAGTGCGGTTTCCACGTGCTCTTGAGCCACGCAGATAACCATGCCCACGCCGCAGTTCAGCACGCGGTGCATTTCGTTTTCGTCGACGTTGCCTTTTTCCTGCAGCCAGTCGAACACCGCCGGGCGGGTCCAGCTTGCTACGTCAACCACCGCTTGTGCGCCTTTTGGCAGAACGCGCGGGATGTTGTCCAGCAGGCCGCCACCGGTGATGTGGGCCATGGCTTTGACGGCGCCGGTTTCCTTGATCAGCTTGAGCAGCGGCTTCACGTAGATACGGGTCGGGGCCATCAGCAGGTCGGTCAGCGGCTTGCCGTCGAGCTGGATATTCTCGATGTCGGCAGCGGACACTTCGATGATCTTGCGGATCAGCGAGTAGCCGTTGGAGTGCGGACCCGAAGAAGGCAGGGCGAGCAGGGCATCGCCGGCAGCGACTTTGGAGCCGTCGATGATTTCGGATTTTTCCACGACGCCGACGCAGAAGCCGGCCAGGTCGTAGTCTTCGCCTTCGTACATGCCTGGCATTTCAGCGGTTTCGCCGCCCACCAGGGAGCAACCGGACAGTTCGCAGCCAGCACCGATGCCGGTCACGACCTGGGTCGCGGTTTCTACGTTGAGTTTGCCGGTGGCGTAGTAGTCGAGGAAGAACAGCGGCTCGGCGCCGCACACCACCAGGTCGTTGACGCACATGGCAACCAGGTCGATGCCGATGCTGTCGTGCTTGTTCAGGTTCAATGCCAGGCGCAGCTTGGTGCCGACGCCGTCGGTACCGGAAACCAGCACGGGCTGCTTGTAGCCGGCCGGGATTTCGCAGAGGGCGCCAAAACCGCCCAGGCCGCCCATGACTTCCGGGCGCGCAGTGCGCTTGGCGACGCTCTTGATGCGTTCGACCAATGCTTCACCGGCGTCGATGTCTACACCGGCGTCCTTGTAGCTCAGGGAGGGTTGCTTGCTCATGATCCAGGCCTTTAGGGGGGATTTCTGGGTAACGACCGAGTCCAGCGGGACCGCCGACATCGACGAAGGTGATTGCCTCACGCGATATTCGAGGGTGCCCGGCTGTTGCCGGTCTGCGAAGGCGCGCGATTTTATCAGGCTTGACGGTCAGCGGCCATCCTCAGGCCGACGGCAGGGGGCATATCGGCCGAAAAAAAACCGCCATCGCCCCCTGTGGCTGACATCCTGCTCGCCTGCACAAGTTGTCGTCATTAACCGTCTATCGTTATCACAGTGCGAAAACTTACCCAGGGCGTGTGAATGTTTTGCGTCGGGCGAGGGTCACAGCCTTGTTCGTTCGTCTTCATGCGGTCTGTTCCAGCCGCTTTTGTCCTCAGGAATCTTCCATGGGTTTTTGTAAATTCTTGTTTGTGGGCTGCTTGTCAGTGGTCAGCCTTGTCAGCCAGGCTGAAACCGTCAAAGGCCTTTATCAGGTGCGCGAACCGGTCAACGGCCAGTCGGCGCAAGAGCGTGACGAAGCGACACAACGGGCGCTCGATACGCTGGTCCTGCGCCTCACTGGCGACCCCAAGGCGCCCCAGAATCCCGGGCTGGCGGCGGTTCGCAAAGACCCGCAGCAAATCATCAGCCAGTACGGCTTCGAGGCCGGCCCGCCGGAAGTGTTGAAAGTCGATTTCGACCCGGGTACCACCGAGCAGGCCTTGCGCCGGGCCGGGCTGGCGATGTGGGGCGCCAATCGGCCGTCGATCCTGGGCTGGTGGTTGAACGACTACACCGAGGGCGCGAGCCTGGTGGGTGATGGCCAGGCCGGTGCGACACCACTGCGCCGCGCTGCGCAGCACCGTGGTCTGCCCCTGCGTCTACCGCTGGCGGACCTCAACGAACAAATCGTCGCCACCGCGCCGAATCTGGAAAGTGCTGATCCGTCGGCACTGCGCAACGCATCGCAGCGTTACAATGCCGACGCCTTGCTGGCGGTGCATGCCCGGGAAGAGGGCGGCCAATGGCAAGCCAAGTGGCAATTGTGGCTGGGCGATCAGAAAGAGGCGGGCAGTGCCCAGGGCGCCGATCAGGCCGCTTTGGCCGACGCGGTGATGCTGGCGGTGAACCAGCGACTGGCGCCGCGATTTGTCGCCAAGCCGGGGTCTTCTGCCGCGCAGTTGCTCGAAGTCCAGGGCATGAACCTGGAGCGTTATGCGAGCCTTGGGCGTTTACTCGAGCCTTTCGGCGGTCGTCCGCAAAGTGTCGACGGCGACCGGATTCTTTACCGGGTCAATGGCAGTACCGATCAATTGCGCGCGCAGTTGTCGCTGGCAAAATTGCAGGAGGTCACGGCAGATCAGGCGCCGCCACCGGTGCCAGCGGTTCCGGTCCAGTCTGTAGCCGGTGGTTCGGCCCCTGCGGTCGCGCCTGCGCCGACGCCGCAATTGCGTTTCCGCTGGTAGGATTTTCTTTCTTTATATAGAAGCAATGGAGTGGTACATGGCCGATACGCGGCGTTGGTTCTGGTTGGGTGGAGTGCTCTTGCTCTGCGCGTTTATCTGGCTGTTGCACCCGATCCTCACGCCGTTCCTGGTGGCGTTGTTGTTGGCCTATCTGTTTGACCCCCTGGTGGATCGGCTGGAAAAGGCCGGCCTGTCACGCACCTGGGGCGTGATCGCGGTATTTGCCCTGTTCACCCTGATCTTCACCACGCTGTTGCTGGTGTTGGTGCCGATGCTCGCCAAGCAGCTGTTTCGCTTGTATGAGCTGGCGCCGCAAATGCTCGATTGGCTGCAACACACGGCATTGCCATGGACGCAGTCTAAGTTTGGCTTGTCGGAAGGCTTCTGGAGGTTCGACAAGCTCAAGGCGGCGATCAGCGAGCACATGGGGCAGACCACCGACATCGTTGGCGTGGTCCTGACCCAGGCGACGGCGTCGGGCCTGGCGTTGATAGCCTTGCTGGCGAACCTGGTGCTGATTCCGGTGGTGAGTTTCTACCTGCTGCGGGATTGGGACTTGATGGTGGCGAAGATCCGCAGCCTGCTGCCGCGGGACCGCGAAGAGCAGGCGGTGTCACTGGCCGAAGAGTGCCATGAGGTGCTCGGCGCCTTCATACGCGGGCAATTGCTGGTGATGGTCGCCTTGGGCGTGATCTACGCCGCGGGCCTGATGTTGGTGGGCCTGGAGTTGGGCCTGTTGATCGGGATGATTGCCGGGCTGGCGGCCATCGTGCCGTACATGGGCTTCATCATTGGTATTGGCGCGGCGCTGATTGCGGGTCTGTTCCAGTTTGGTGGCGATTTGTATCCCATGATGGGCATTGTCGCAGTGTTCATGGTCGGTCAAGCGCTGGAGGGCATGGTGCTGACGCCATTGCTGGTGGGCGACCGCATCGGTCTGCATCCGGTGGCGGTGATCTTCGCGATTCTGGCCGGAGGCGAGCTGTTCGGGTTTACCGGCGTTTTGCTGGCACTGCCGGTGGCGGCGGTGATCATGGTGCTGCTGCGCCATGTGCATGATTTGTATAAGGATTCTGATATGTACAGTGGTGTTGACGAACCCGAGCTATAGACGGGGTCACGGGCAGCCCGGATAGACCCCGGCGGGCTGCCCGCAGCGCCAAAGAATCTGTCATAAAACCGGTGCGCTAACGCAAACCTTTGATTTTGCTTGTGGTCTGTCGCATTGTGCGGTCGGCCTCACGGGTATAAACTTCGCAAACTTTACACAGAGGCCACTAACGGTTCCTTTGGAACTGTTCAGTCAGCATGAAACCGATTCAGCTGCCCCTAGGTGTGCGTCTGCGTGACGACGCCACCTTCATCAACTACTACCCAGGCGCCAATGCCGCTGCACTCGGCTATGTCGAGCGTCTGTGCGAAGCCGACGCCGGCTGGACCGAAAGCCTGATTTACCTTTGGGGCAAGCACGGGGTAGGGCGCACGCATCTGTTGCAGGCCGCGTGCCTGCGTTTCGAACAGATGGGCGAACCGGCGGTTTACCTGCCGCTGGCCGAGTTGATGGATCGCGGCATCGAAATCCTCGACAACCTCGAGCAATACGAGCTGGTCTGCCTGGACGACCTGCAGGCGGTGGCAGGCAAGGCTGACTGGGAAGAGGCGTTGTTTCACCTGTTCAATCGACTGCGCGACAGTGGTCGGCGCCTGCTGATTGCCGCATCGACTTCGCCCCGCGAGCTGCCGGTAAAGCTGGCTGACCTCAAGTCGCGCCTGACCCTGGCGCTGATCTTCCAGATGCGCCCACTCTCCGACGAAGACAAGCTGCGCGCCCTGCAATTGCGCGCGTCACGTCGCGGCCTGCACCTGACCGACGAAGTCGGGCACTTTATCCTGACTCGCGGTACCCGCAGCATGAGCGCGCTGTTCGAACTGCTCGAGCAACTCGACCAGGCCTCTCTTCAAGCCCAGCGCAAGCTGACCATTCCTTTCCTTAAAGAGACCTTGGGCTGGTAGCCAAGGCCCTGTAAATTCAAGGCCCACAGCGATATATCGAATATTTCGGACGGCAGAAAATCCGCTTTCCGGCGGGGGCGCCGACTGCGTAAGTGTCTAGAATGGGCTTTAGCGCTTAGATGTCAGCGAGAAACGAAGAAGTCACAAAAAGTTCGATTGAATTTGCAAATGAGGATGATAGCGGGCATAGTCTCGGCTTCTTGACATCAATCAGCCACGGTCGTGCCCATGCTAAATCGCTTTGCACCCCTCGTGCCTCTCGCACTCGTTACCCTGTTGTTCGGTTGCGCTGCCCACACGCCAGTGTCCCAGCAAGCACAACAACAGCAGGTTCAAAATTCCGTTACCGCCCAGTCTTCCGCGCTTTATCAGCAAGCGCTTGAACAGGAAGAAGCGGCCACCGAAAAAGAACTGGCCAGCTTCGGCAATGGCAAGTCTTACCAGCTTCCGGTTCTGGCCGACAGCATCCTCGAACGCGGCATGTCCCTGATCGGTACCCGTTACCGTTTCGGCGGTACCTCTGAAGCCGGCTTCGATTGCAGCGGGTTCATCGGTTATCTGTTCCGTGAAGAAGCGGGCATGAACCTGCCACGCTCCACTCGGGAAATGATCAACGTGGATGCACCACTGGTCTCGCGCAGCAAGCTCGAGCCGGGCGACCTGCTGTTCTTCGCCACTAACGGTCGTCGCGGTCGTGTGAGTCACGCCGGGATCTACCTGGGCGACAACCAGTTCATCCACTCCAGCAGCCGCCGTAGCGGTGGTGTGCGCATCGATAGCCTGGGCGACAGCTACTGGAGCAAGACCTTCATCGAAGCCAAGCGGGCTCTCGCGATGGCACCCGCGGCGACTCCAATCGTCACCGCTCGCAAGTAAACATACTTTTCGTAGGGCGAACTTAAAGTCTTACTTGAAGTTTGCCATATAAGCGCTAAAATTCTGATCCATGAATGATGGCAAACCGCCTGCGTGATCCGCAGGCGGTTTTCTTTTCTGCACTCGCGCAGAAAAAAGCCGCAGCCTGATCAGGATGCTCTGCTATGACGAAGTCGGCCCGCCTCGCAATCATGCTGTTCGCAGCGCTGCTCAGCGCTTGCGCCAGCCGTACACCGCCACCTGCGCCCGTGGTTCGCGCACCCATCGTATTCGGTCCCTCCCAGGCCTTTTCTCCGGAAGCGGAAGACGTGCTGTTTCGCGCGTTGGGGCTGGTCGGCACGCCTTATCGCTGGGGCGGTAACACGCCGGACTCCGGGTTCGATTGCAGTGGGCTGATTGGCTACGTCTACCGTGATGTTGCCGGTATTTCCCTGCCACGCACCACCCGCGAAATGATTTCCATGCAAGCGGCCAGTGTCGGCAAGGAAGGCCTGCAAACCGGTGACCTGATCTTCTTCGCCACCAATGGCGGTTCCCAGGTCAGCCATGCTGGCATCTATGTCGGTGAAGGGCGCTTCGTCCATGCGCCGGCCACCGGTGGCACGGTCAAGCTCGACAGCTTGTCCAAGGCGTATTGGCAGAGAGCCTACCTGAGTGCCAAGCGCGTTCTGCAACCCGAGCATTTGGCGCGCAATCCTTAACCGCCCGAGGGTGTTGTCATGACTGCCCGCACGCTCAACCTCGACGATTCGCTGTATCAATACCTGCTCGACGTTTCCCTGCGCGAAACGCCGCTGCTCAAGCGCCTGCGCGACGAAACCCAGGCGCTGCCCATGGCGCGCTGGCAGGTGGCGCCGGAGCAAGGGCAATTTCTCGCCTTGCTGGTCAAACTCATCGGTGCACGGCGTGTGCTGGAAGTGGGCACGTTCACCGGCTATAGCGCCCTGTGCATGGCGGCGGCATTGCCGGATGACGGTTCGCTGATCTGCTGTGACCTGCCCGGCGACTACAACGCCACCGCGCGCCGCTATTGGCAGGAGGCCGGCGTGGCCGGGCGGATAGATCTGCATTTGGCGCCGGCGCTGGAAACCCTTGGCAGGCTGGACGCACCGGGCCAGTTCGATCTGGTGTTCATCGATGCCGACAAGGCCAATTACCCGGCCTATCTGGAACATGCACTACGCCTGTTGCGTACCGGCGGCCTGGCAGTATTCGATAACACCCTGTGGAGTGGCCGGGTGCTTGAGGAGAATCCCGAAAGTGAAGATACCCGCGCCATCCAGGCGCTCAATCGTGCCTTGAGGGATGATGCGCGAGTGGATCTATCGCTGTTGCCGTTGGGGGATGGGCTGACGCTCTGCCGTAAACGCTGATCTCCAGGCACACAGCAATGGCGGCCTCAAAGCCGACCCATCTCCCACGGCCGTACCCGATCTACTGTAGGAGCTGGCTTGCCAGCGATGACGGCCTGACAGCCGACCCATCTCCCACGGCTGTACACGATCCACTGTAGGAGCTGGCTTGCCAGCGATGACGGCCTGACAACCGCACCATCTCCCCACGGCCGTACCCGATCTACTGTGGGAGCCAGCCTGCTGGCGATGGCGGCCTGACAGCCGACCCATCTCCTACGGCTGTACACGATCCACTGTAGGAGCTGGCTTGCCAGCGATGACGGCCTGATAGCCGACCCATCTCCCCACGGCCGTACCCGATCTACTGTGGGAGCCAGCCTGCTGGCGAAGGCGGCCTGACAGCCGACCCATCTCCCACGGCTGTACACGATCCACTGTAGTAGCTTGCTTGCCAGCGATGACGGCCTGACAGCCGACCAATCTCTCCCGGCTGTACCCGATCAACTGTGGGAGCTGGCTTGCCAGCGATGGCGGCCTGACAGCCGACCTGGATTTTGTTGACCGAGTACATATCCATTCCTTCGGTAACGCCCACCTATGGTTTCGCCCTTACGGCGAGTCACTTGGAAAAGCCTGTAGGAGCAAGCTTGCTCGCGATGGAGGTCAACGATAACGCGGGAAGTCTGACACCCCGCGGCTAACCCGGCATCCATGCCGGGTTGCCCGCTGCGCAGAACCTCCACTCGGCCTCTCGAGGGGGCAAGAAGATCAAAATCAACATCAAGAGCCAGAGCCAAAGCAAGGCGGCAGACCGACAGGCCTGTTTCATGTGCAGGTTATTGCACCGCCGACACCCGCCACACCTTGTTCCCCACATCATCGGCCACGAGCAAACCCCCTTGCTGATCAACCACCACACCCACCGGCCGGCCCATGGCTTTTTCCTCATCATTGAGAAAACCGCTGAGCACATCCACCGGTTGACCGCTCGGTTTGCCGCCGCTGAAGGGCACGAATATCACTTTGTAGCCACTATGCGGCTTGCGGTTCCATGAGCCGTGCTGGCCGATGAAAGCGCCTTCCTTGAACTGCGCCGGCAGCTTGTTGCCCTCGGCAAACGTCAGGCCCAGTGAGGCGGTGTGCGGGCCGACCGCGTAGTCCGGGGCAATCGCCTTGGCCACAAGGTCGGGGTTTGGCGGCTCGACGCGCACGTCGACGTGCTGGCCGTAATAGCTGAATGGCCAGCCATAGAAAGCGCCGTCCTTGACCGAGGTGATGTAGTCCGGCACCAGGTCGCTGCCGATTTCGTCGCGCTCGTTGACGGCGGTCCACAGCGCGCCGCTTTGTGGCTCCCAGGCCATGCCGTTGGGGTTGCGCAGGCCTGAAGCGAAGATCCGGTGGTTGCCGGTGGCACGATCCACTTCCCAGATCGCCGCGCGCCCTTGCTCCTGGTCCATGCCGTTTTCGCCGACGTTGCTGTTGGAGCCCACCGTGACGTACAGCTTGCTCCCGTCCTTGTTGGCGATGACGTTCTTGGTCCAGTGGTGATTCAGGGTGCCCCCTGGCAGGTCGACGACTTTGATCGGCTGCGACTTGATGGCCGTGTCGCCATCGACATAGCGAAAGCGCAACAGCCGGTCGGTGTCGGCAACGTACAGGTCATTGCCGACCAGGGTCATGCCAAAGGGCGAGTTGAGGTTTTCCAGGAACACCGTGCGGGTTTCGGCGATGCCATCGTGGTTGCTGTCGCGCAGCAGCGTGATGCGGTTTGGGCTCGGCACGGCGGCACCGGCACGTCCCATGACTTTCTTGGTGATCCAGCCCTTGATGCCTTTGTTGTCATCGGGTTTGGGCGGGGCGTTGGTTTCGGCGACCAGCACGTCGCCATTGGGCAGCACGTAGAGCCAGCGCGGATGATCGAGGCCCTCGGCAAAGGCGCCGACCTGGGTGCCGCTGGCCGCGACGGGTTTGGCGCCGTCCGCCCAGCCGATGGCCGGGGCGATGTTCATCGTCGGGAACAGGGTCTTGTTGGGTTCCGGGAGCTTGGGGGACGGCCCGGTGCCGTCGGTGACTTGCAAGCGGGCGGTTTCGCCACAGGCGGCGAGCCCTCCCGCTAATGCGATAACGAAAACCAGCTGAGACGTGCGCATTGCTGACCTTCCCTATGAATGAAGTGACTTAAACCATAGAGAAGCGCGGCAGCCCGATGGTTCAACGTTAGCCGCGAGCTTCCTTGAGCAGCACGGCGATGCCGGGGTGATAGTGGCCGGCTTCGTTGCGCAATTTGCGATAGGCATAGGGGAAATACCAGGCCACGGCGCAGCTGTGCTCCTTTTGCAGGTCATCGACCATGTCCTGAAGTTCTTCGGGGGTGGCGCCTTGCTGGTTCTTGTGCGGCGCGACGAACAGGCAGCCGATTTTCAGGTCGCTGGCGTAGCTGATTTTTTTCGCGTCGCTGGTGATGTCGAGCAGGGCCTGGGTCAAGTTCAGGCTGTTGACCCGTGGCCAGCGTTGCGTGGTCTGCAGCCAGGCGCGTGCTTCGGGCGTGGCGATAAACAGATCGGCGCGGCCGTTGCGTTCGCCTTCTTCGGTCTGTTTGCGGGTAGGTGATTGTTGCAGGGTGATCATTTCGGCCATCCAGGCCGCAGCGGACAGCAGGCCGAGGTTGGCTTTTTCGTCGAGCCAGTAGGGCGTCTCGGTGTCGCCGCGCACGGCGTTATAGCGGTCGATACAGTCGAACCAGCGTTCCAGGACCGGACGCAGGAATTCCAGCTTCGGATTGCTGATGATGATGCCTTGCATGGGGTTCACCCTTGTTATTGTGTTGAGGCTTGTGGCTATTTGATATCACTGCTGTGAGTGTGGCACAAGATTGACGTCACTTGATTGATCGGCGGCAGTTATTCACGGCGCCACCGCGTCTTCAATTGACGCTCCACCCCCAACCCTCTAACCTTCGCCGCTTGTTTCAGGTGCTCTGTGGCTTTGGGTCGACAGAGTGAAACAGGGAAGCCGGTGAGTTGAGCGCTTCAGTCGATGAAGCCCCGCGATCCCGGCGCTGCCCCCGCAACGGTAAATGAGTGAAAACTGCGTCAGAAGCCACTGCGTCGATCCTTGATGCGGGAAGGCGCGCAGTCCGGCATTACGCCGCTCATGAGCCCGGAGACCGGCCTGATCCATCCAAGCGGCATCACGGTGGGCGATGCCAGGCTTCTTGCCGTCTATTCTTGTGCCTGCCCGCCGTTAATCCTGCTTCAACGGAGAGCTCCCCCATGTCTGATACCCCTGATCGTGACGAACGTCATCTGGCGCGCATGCTGCGCAAAAAGGCCGTGATCGACGAACGCATCGCCAATTCCCCGAACGAATGCGGCCTGCTGCTGGTGCTGACCGGCAACGGCAAAGGCAAGAGCAGCTCGGCCTTCGGCATGCTCGCCCGTGCCATGGGGCATGGCATGCAGTGCGGTGTGGTGCAGTTCATCAAGGGGCGCAACAGCACCGGCGAAGAACTGTTCTTCCGGCGCTTCCCCGAGCAGGTGCGTTTTCATGTGATGGGCGAGGGTTTTACCTGGGAGACCCAGGATCGCCAGCGCGACATCGCGGCGGCCGAAGCTGCCTGGGCGGTATCGCAGCAACTGCTGCGCGACCCATCGATCGGCTTGGTGGTGCTGGACGAACTGAACATCGCCCTCAAGCACGGCTACCTCGATCTCGATCAGGTGCTCAGCGACCTGCAAGCGCGCCCGCCAATGCAGCACGTGGTGGTCACCGGTCGCGGCGCCAAGCCGGAGATGGTCGAACTGGCCGACACCGTCACTGAAATGGGCATGATCAAGCACGCCTTCCAGGCCGGTATCAAAGCGCAAAAAGGCGTCGAGCTGTGAATCAACCTCGTCATTGCCCGGCGGTACTGATTGCCGCGCCAGCCTCCGGCCAGGGCAAGACCACCGTGACCGCCGCGCTGGCCCGGTTGCATCGCAACCAGGGACGCAAGGTGCGGGTATTCAAGTGTGGCCCGGACTTTCTCGACCCGATGATCCTCGAGCGCGCCAGCGGTGCGCCGGTGTATCAACTGGACATGTGGATGGTCGGCGAACAGGAAAGCCGTCGCCTGTTGTGGGAGGCCGCCGCTGAAGCTGACCTGATCCTGATCGAAGGCGTCATGGGGCTGTTCGATGGTACGCCGTCGAGTGCCGATCTGGCGCGGCATTTCGGCGTGCCGGTGCTCGCTGTGATCGACGGTACCGCCATGGCCCAGACCTTTGGCGCACTGGCCCTGGGCCTGGCGCGCTATCAGCCGGACTTACCGTTTGCCGGCGTGCTGGCCAACCGCGTGGGCACCCTGCGCCATGCGCAACTACTCGAAGGCAGCCTGACCGAAGGCCTGCGCTGGTACGGCGCCTTGTCTCGGGAGACCGGCATTGAATTGCCAAGTCGCCACCTGGGCCTGGTGCAAGCCAGTGAGTTGAACGACCTGGACGTGCGCCTGGATGCAGCGGCAGACGCCCTGGCCAGTAGTTGCGAAGTCGCGCTGCCACCGGCGGTGACCTTCGCCGCGCCGGATGTAATCGCGGCCGAACCGCTTCTGGCTGGCGTGCGCATCGCCGTGGCCCGTGATGAGGCGTTTGCCTTCACCTATGGCGCCAGCCTGGATCTGTTGCGGGCGATGGGTGCCGAGTTGCGGTTTTTCTCGCCGATCCGTGACGCTGTTTTGCCAGAGGCGGACAGCTTGTATCTGCCGGGCGGTTATCCGGAATTGCACCATGTGGCGCTGTCGCAGAACACCTCGATGTTGACGGCAATCCGCGCGCATCACGCGGCGGGCAAACCCTTGTTGGCGGAATGTGGCGGGATGCTTTATCTGCTCGACTCGTTGACCGATGTCGAGGGTACTCGGGCAGAGCTGGTCGGCTTGTTGAAGGGCGATGCGGTGATGCAGAAGCGCCTGGCTGCGTTGGCCTTGCAGGCGGTTGAGCTACCGGAAGGTTCACTGCGTGGGCACACTTATCATCATTCCTTGACCACCACCGAACTGACACCGATTGCCCGGGGCTTGAGCCCTAACGGCGGACGCGGGGCAGAGGCGGTTTATCGTGAGGGGCGGATGACGGCCTCTTATGTGCATTTTTATTTTCCGTCCAATCCGAAGGCGGTTGCCGCGTTGTTTGCGCCCGACCTTGAGGCCGCCTTCGCTGGCAAGCCAGCTCCTACAGCGAAGAGGCCATGACCGACAACGCCTTCTCCGAAGCCGAACGCGATGCGGTCTACCGCGCCATTGGCGAACGCCGCGACATGCGCCACTTCGCCGGCGGCACGGTCGAGCCCGATTTACTGCGGCGCCTGCTCGAAGCCGCGCATCAGGCCCCGAGTGTTGGCCTGATGCAGCCCTGGCGCTTCATCCGCATCAGTGACCGCGCGCTACGCAGCCAGATCCAGGTCCTGGTGGAGCAGGAGCGCGTGCGCACCGCCGAGGCCCTGGGTGAGCGCACCGACGAGTTCATGCAGCTCAAGGTCGAGGGCATCAACGATTGCGCCGAGGTGCTGGTCGCCGCGCTGATGGACGATCGCGAACGGCATATCTTCGGTCGTCGTACTCTGCCGGAAATGGACCTGGCCTCGTTGTCCTGCGCGATCCAGAACCTCTGGCTGGCATCCCGCGCCGAAGGGCTGGGCATGGGCTGGGTCTCGCTGTTCGAGCCGCAAGCCCTGGCGGACCTGCTGGGCCTGCCGCCGGGTGCCAAGCCCTTGGCGATTCTTTGCCTGGGACCGGTCAAGGCCTTTTATCCGGCACCGATGCTGGTACTCGAAGGCTGGGCGCAGGCGCGTCCGCTGAGTGAGCTGTTGTATGAAAACTATTGGGGAGTGAGTCAATGAGTGTGGCGTTGTTGAGTGTCGCCGCGGTGGCGCTGGATGCGCTGCTGGGTGAACCCAAACGCTGGCATCCGCTGGTGGCGTTCGGCCGATTTGCCGAGCGCATCGAGCAACGTTTCAACGGTGGCGGACGCGGCTGGCGCAGCCATGGGGTCACCGCGTGGGTGATCGCCGTGTTGCCGCTGACCCTGTTGGCTACGGCATTTTCCTGGGCGCCCTACGTCGGCTGGATCGTCGAGATTCTTGCGCTCTATTGCGCCCTGGGCATGCGCAGCCTCGGCGAGCATGTCACGCCTGTGGCGAAGGCTTTGCGCAGCGATAATCTTGAAGAAGCACGCCAACGCGTGAGTTACCTGGTCAGCCGTAAAACCAGCGATCTGGATGAAACCGCCGTCGCCCGTGCCGCCACCGAATCGGTGCTGGAAAACGGCAGTGACGCGGTGTTTGCCGCATTGTTCTGGTTTGCCGTGGCTGGCGCACCGGGCGTGGTGCTGTACCGTTTGAGCAACACTCTGGACGCGATGTGGGGCTATCGCAACGAGCGCTTCGAGCGGTTCGGCTGGGCGGCGGCGAAGATTGACGATGTGCTCAACTACATTCCCGCACGTCTGGTGGCGTTGACCTACGCGCTGCTGGGCAAGACCCGCCTGGCGTTGAAATGCTGGCGCACCCAGGGGCCGACCTGGGATAGCCCGAATGCCGGCCCGGTGATGGCGGCGGGTGCCGGTGCGTTGGGCGTCGAGTTGGGCGGGCCGGCGATTTATCACGGTGAACTGCATCAGCGCCCGAAGCTGGGCGAGGGCGTGCCGGCGGATGCCGACGCCATCGACCGCGGCTGGCAGCTGGTCCAGCGTGGGGTATGGTTGTGGCTGCTGATTTTGTGCGTGGGGGCTGAATTTTATGCTTGAGCACGGCGGACGACTGCGCAAGGCGGCGCACGATTACGGCATTGACGAAGCCGATTGGCTCGACCTGTCCAGCGGCCTGGCGCCCTGGCCATTTCCCGTACCCGACATCCCGCTGCGGGCCTGGGCGCGGTTGCCGGAAACCGATGATGGCCTGGAGCAGGCGGCCTGCGACTATTACGGCACCCTGCAGGCATTGCCGGTCGCTGGCTCGCAGATGGCCATCCAGTTACTGCCGCGCTTGCGCCGGGCGGGCAAGGTCGGCGTGCTGTCGCCTTGTTACGCCGAGCATGCCGAGGCGTGGCGGCGCAATGGCTACATCGTGCGCGAGGTGCTGGAGCAGGAAGTCGACTTCTTCGTCGACAGCCTCGACGTGCTGGTGGTGGTCAACCCGAACAACCCGACCGGGCTGAACCTGACGCCCGCGCGTCTGCTCGACTGGCATTCGCGCCTGGCCCCGCGCGGTGGCTGGCTGGTGGTGGACGAGGCCTTCATGGACAACACGCCGCACCTGAGCGTGGCGCCGTTTGCCCATCAGGTCGGTTTGATCGTGCTGCGCTCCTTTGGCAAGTTTTTCGGCCTGGCCGGGGTGCGCCTGGGTTTTGTCCTGGCGGAGCGCCGGTTGCTCAAGCTGCTCGCCGAGCAGGTCGGGCCGTGGGCGGTCAGCGGGCCGACCCGGGTGCTCGGCCAGGCATGCCTGCGCGACACCGAAGGGCACACGCGTCAGCGCTTGCGTACCGATGAGGCCAGCGCGCGGCTGGCCACCTTGTTGACGCAATACGGCCTCGAGCCCCAGGGCGGTTGCGCCCTGTTCCAGTGGCTGAGCACCGAGCGCGCCGAACTGCTTCAAGACTTCATGGCCCGGCGCGGCATTCTGCTGCGCCTGTTCACTCACAACAGCAGCTTGCGTTTCGGCCTGCCTGGCGATGAAGCCGACTGGGCACGTCTCGCTTCGGCGCTGGACGCCTACGCCAAGGAACACCCATGACCACGCTGATGGTGCAGGGCACCACCTCCGACGCCGGTAAAAGCACCCTGGTAACGGCGCTGTGCCGCTGGGTGACACGCCAGGGTGTCCGCGTGGTGCCGTTCAAGCCGCAGAACATGGCGCTCAACAGCGCGGTGACCGCCGACGGTGGCGAGATCGGCCGCGCCCAAGCGGTGCAGGCCCAGGCCGCCCATCTTGAACCCCACACCGACATGAACCCGGTGCTGCTCAAGCCCAACAGCGATACCGGCGCCCAGGTGATCATCCATGGTCGTGCGGTCACGACCATGAACGCCGTGGCCTATCACGACTACAAGGCTATCGCCATGCAAGCGGTGCTGGCCTCCCATGAACGCTTGAGCGCGGCCTATCCCGTGGTGATGGTCGAAGGCGCGGGCTCACCGGCCGAGATCAACCTGCGTGCTGGCGACATCGCCAACATGGGTTTTGCCGAAGCGGTGGATTGCCCGGTGGTGCTGATCGCCGACATCAATCGCGGTGGGGTTTTCGCCCATTTGGTGGGCACCCTGGAGCTGCTGTCGCCTAGCGAACAGGCGCGGGTCAAAGGCTTCATCATCAATCGTTTTCGTGGCGACATCGCGCTGCTGCAACCCGGCCTCGACTGGCTCGAGGCGCGCACCGGCAAACCGGTGATCGGCGTGCTGCCCTACGTGATGGATTTGCACCTGGAAGCCGAGGACGGCATCGATCAGCGCCAGGCCGACAAGGCCGGGCAACTGTTGAAAGTGGTGGTGCCGGTGTTGCCGCGCATCAGCAACCACACCGATTTCGATCCGCTGCGCCTGCACCCGCAAGTGGACCTGCAATTCATCGGCCCCGGCCAGGCGATTCCACCGGCCGACCTGATCATTCTTCCTGGCTCGAAAAGCGTGCGCAGCGACCTCGCGTACCTGCGTGCCAATGGTTGGGACACCGCGATTTCCCGGCATTTGCGCTATGGCGGAAAGGTCCTGGGTATTTGCGGTGGTCTGCAGATGCTGGGGGAGCAGGTGCATGATCCGCTGGGGCTGGAAGGGGCGTCGGGCTCGAGTGCGGGGTTGGGGCTGTTGGCGTTTGAAACGCAGTTGGAAGAAGAGAAGCAGCTGCGCAACGTGCGTGGGCGCCTGGCGCTGGAGAATGCTGAGGTCAGTGGTTATGAAATCCATGCTGGCGTCACAACGGGAGCGGCATTGGAAAACGCTGCCGTGCAGCTCGATGACGGTCGCTGCGATGGCGCGCAAAGTGTTGATGGGCAGATTTTCGGCACCTACCTGCATGGCCTCTTCGAGTCGCCGGCGGCGTGTAGTGCGCTGTTGCGCTGGGCGGGATTGCAGGATGTGCAGGACGTGGATTACCACGGGTTGCGCGAGCGGGATATCGAGCGGTTGGCGGATCTGGTGGAGAAGCATCTGGATACCGGGCTGCTGCGTGAGCTCTGTGGGATTTGAGTTGGCTTTACCGGACCCTTCGCGGGCAAGCCCGCTCCTACAGTTTGACCGCGTTTCCCTGTAGGAGCGGGCTTGCCCGCGAAGGGGCCCGTCATGACACCGCACAATTTATGGAATAAACCATGCTCCAACTGATCCTCGGCGGCGCCCGCTCCGGCAAGAGTCGCCTGGCTGAAAAACTGGCAACCGACAGCCAACTCCAAGTGACCTACATCGCCACCAGCCAACCCCTGGACGGCGAAATGAACGAGCGTGTCGCCCATCACCGCGCCCGCCGTCCCGCTGAATGGGCGTTGATCGAAGAGCCGCTGGAACTGGCCCGCGTCCTGCGCGAGAACGCCAGCGCCGAGCGCTGCCTGCTGGTGGATTGCCTGACGCTGTGGCTGACCAACCTGCTGATGCTGGACGATGCCGAACGCCTGAACGCCGAGCGCGAAGCCTTGCTCGAATGCCTGGCCTCATTGCCGGGTGAAATCATTTTTGTCAGCAACGAGACCGGAATGGGTGTCGTGCCGCTGGGCGAATTGACTCGTCGTTATGTCGATGAAGCCGGTTGGCTGCATCAAGCCCTGGCCGAGCGTTGTCAGCGTGTCATCCTGACCGTCGCCGGCCTGCCCCTGACTTTGAAAGGAACTGCGTTATGAGCCCATCGTGGTGGCTGACCCCGTGCCAACCGATCGACGCCCAGGCGATCGAGCAGGCGCAAGCCCGTCAACAGCAACTGACCAAACCGGCCGGCTCCCTCGGCCAGCTTGAGGCGGTAGCGGTGCAACTGGCCGGGCTCCAGGGGCAGGTCAAGCCGAGTCTGGAGCGGTTGTGGATCGCGATTTTTGCCGGTGACCATGGTGTGGTGGCCGAGGGCGTCTCGGCCTATCCCCAGGAAGTCACCGGGCAGATGCTGCACAACTTCGTCAGCGGTGGTGCGGCGATCAGCGTGTTGGCGCGGCAGTTGGGCGCCTCCCTGGAAGTGGTCGACCTCGGCACCATCACGCCGTCGTTGCACCTGACGGGTGTGCGTCACCTGAACATCGGTCCGGGCACGGCGAATTTCGCCCAGGGTCCGGCGATGACCGTGGCTCAGGGCGAACGCGCCTTGCAGGCCGGTCGCGACAGCGTGCAGCGTGCCATCGCGATGGGCGCGCAACTGTTCATTGGTGGCGAAATGGGCATCGGCAACACCACGGCGGCCAGCGCCCTGGCCTGTGCCTTGCTGGATTGTCCGGTGGTGCATCTGACCGGGCCGGGTACCGGGCTGGATGCGACGGGTGTCAGTCATAAAGCTCAAGTGATCGAACGTGCGTTGGCCTTGCACGGCGCTCAGCGTGGCGATGCGCTGCAGACCTTGTTCAACCTCGGTGGGTTTGAAATCGCGGCATTGGTTGGCGCCTATCTGGCGTGCGCCCAGCAAGGCATCGCGGTGTTGGTGGACGGGTTCATCTGCAGCGTCGCGGCGTTGGTGGCGGTGCGTTTGAATCCGTCGTGCCAGCCATGGTTGTTGTTCGGTCATCGCGGTGCCGAGCCGGGCCATCGTCATGTGCTGGAAACCCTCAATGCCCAACCTTTGCTGGACCTCGGGTTGCGCCTGGGCGAAGGCAGTGGTGCCGCGTTGGCCGTGCCATTGCTGCGCCTGGCCTGCGACCTGCACGGGCAGATGGCGACGTTCGCCGAAGCGGCGGTGGCGGATCGTCCGGCATGATTTTGCATCTGGATCTGTTGCGTCACGGTGAAACCGAACTCGGCGGCGGCTTGCGCGGCAGTCTCGACGACGCGCTGACGGACAAGGGCTGGGCGCAGATGCGCGAAGCGGTGGCGCAGCAGGGGCCCTGGGATCGCCTGGTCAGTTCGCCGTTGCAGCGTTGTGCGCGCTTCGCCGATGAACTGGCGGTGCAATCAAGGCTGCCGATCGAGCTGGACGGCAACCTGCAAGAACTGCACTTCGGTGCCTGGGAAGGGCAGAGTGCCGCGGCACTGATGGAAACCGACGCCCAGGCCCTGGGTTTGTTCTGGGCGGATCCTTATGCCTTTACCCCGCCCGAGGGCGAACCGGTCACGGACTTTTCCGCGCGGGTGCTGGCGGCGGTGGCGCGTTTGCATGAGCGGTACGCCGGGGAGCGTGTGCTGCTGATCAGTCATGGCGGGGTCATGCGATTATTGCTGGCCCATGCCCGGGGCCTGCCACGAGAGCAACTGCTGAATGTCGAAGTGGCGCATGGGGCGCTGTTCTCGCTGGCGGTCGAGCCCGGTGGTGTATTAAAGGAAGTGCGCTGAACATGTTGCCGTTCTGGATCGCCCTGCAATTTCTCAGCAGCCTGCCGATTCGCCTGCCGGGCATGCCAACGCCTGAGGAACTGGGGCGCTCGCTGCTGTTTTATCCGCTGGTGGGTTTGCTGTTCGGCGCGATTCTATGGGCGCTGAACTGGCTGTTGCTGGGCACGCCATTGTTGCTTCATGCGGCATTGTTGCTGGCGGTGTGGGTGCTGCTCAGCGGCGCGCTGCACCTGGACGGCCTGGCCGACAGCGCCGATGCCTGGCTGGGCGGATTCGGCGATCGTGAGCGTACATTGACGATCATGAAGGATCCACGCAGCGGGCCGATCGCAGTGGTCACACTGGTGTTGGTGTTGCTGCTGAAATTTACCGCACTGGTGGCGCTGATCGAACAGCAGCATGCACTGGCCCTGATCATCGTTCCCTTGATCAGTCGCAGTGCGCTGCTGGGATTATTCCTCACCACGTCTTACGTGCGTCCCGGTGGCTTGGGTCAGGCGCTGGCCGATCATCTTCCGCGCTTGGCGGGCAAGCAGGTGTTGGCGGCAAGCAGCCTGTTGTGTGTGCTGATCGCTGGTCTCAGCGCCGTATGGGCGCTGTTGCTGGCAGCGTTGATTTTCGTCTGGCTGAGGCAGGTGATGCTGCGTCGATTGGGTGGCACGACGGGAGACACGGCGGGGGCGTTGCTGGAATTGCTGGAAGTTGCGATCCTCGCAGGACTTGCACTTATGTAACCACGGGTATATACACGCATCATGCTCGACTCCCAATGTTTATGTATCAACCTGCGTCGCGCCGCCCGTGGCGTCAGCAGGCATTACGACGGCGCTCTCGATGGCTTCGGGATCAACGTTGCCCAGTATTCTTTGCTGTGCAATCTGCAGCGCCTGGATCAACCGAGTATCTCTACGCTCGCCGAGGCCATGGGGCTGGATCGCAGCACCCTGGGGCGCAATTTGCGCGTGCTGGAAGGTGAAGGCCTGGTAACGCTGGTGGAGGGCGAGGACATGCGCAACCGCATCGTCCGGCTGACCGAAGCGGGCGCCCAGCGCCTGGAAGCAGCCTTGCCGGCGTGGGAGGCGGCGCAACAGCGATTGGTAGATCGCCTGGGCGCCGAAAAGCGCGAAACGTTACTCAAGTTGCTGGACGAACTGGCATGAAGCCGGTTTGTACGATTATAAGCGGGTATATACCCGCGACAGGAGAACAAGAATGACCTCGATGTGGCGTACGTGCGGTTGGGTGTTGGTGGGCAGTGCGCTGATCCTGGCGTTGTCCCTGGGGGTGCGACACGGTTTCGGGCTGTTCCTGGCGCCGATGAGCGCCGAATTCGGCTGGGGGCGTGAAGTCTTCGCCTTCGCCATCGCCCTGCAGAACCTGATCTGGGGCCTGGCGCAACCGTTCACCGGCGCCCTGGCCGACCGTTTTGGCGCGGCGAAAGTGGTGCTGGTCGGCGGTGTCCTGTACGCGGCGGGGCTGGTGTGCATGGGGCTCTCTGACTCGGCGGTGACCTTGTCCCTGAGCGCCGGCCTGCTGATCGGGATCGGTCTGTCGGGCACCTCCTTCTCGGTGATCCTCGGCGTGGTCGGGCGCGCGGTGCCGCCGGAAAAACGCAGCATGGGCATGGGCATCGCCAGCGCCGCCGGTTCGTTCGGCCAGTTCGCCATGCTGCCCGGCACGCTCGGGTTGATCGGCTGGCTCGGCTGGTCCGCGGCGTTGCTGGCGCTGGGGCTGCTGGTGGCGCTGATCGTGCCGCTGGTGGGCATGCTCAAGGACAAACCGCTGCCGGTACTCGGCCACGAGCAAACCCTCTCTGAAGCGCTGCACGAGGCCTGTTCCCATTCGGGATTCTGGCTGCTGGCGTTCGGTTTTTTTGTCTGTGGATTCCAGGTGGTGTTCATTGGCGTGCACCTGCCGGCGTACCTGGTGGATCAACATCTGCCGGCGACCGTGGGCACCACGGTGCTGGCGCTGATCGGCCTGTTCAACATCTTCGGCACCTATACCGCCGGCTGGCTCGGCGGGCGCATGTCCAAGCCGCGCTTGCTCACCGCCCTGTACCTGTTGCGAGCGGTGGTGATCGCGCTGTTCCTGTGGGCGCCGGTGACGACCACCAGCGCATACCTGTTCGGGATGGGCATGGGATTGCTGTGGTTGTCGACCGTGCCCTTGACCAACGGCACCGTGGCCACCTTGTTCGGCGTACGAAACCTGTCCATGCTCGGTGGGATTGTTTTCCTGTTTCACCAGCTCGGGTCATTTCTCGGTGGCTGGCTGGGCGGGGTGGTGTATGACCGGACCGGGAGCTACGACTTGATCTGGCAGGTGGCGATTCTCTTGAGCCTGATGGCCGCGGCCCTGAACTGGCCTGTGCGTGAGCGGCCGGTGGCGCGCCTGCAAAGCCAGATGAGTGCGACATGAACAGCCTCTTGCCGCGGATCGTGCTCGTCGCTGTCTGCGCCTTGCTGCTGGCGCTGGCGTGGTGGGGCTGGCACCAGGGAGGCCTGGCGCTGATGCAGTTGGGCGGGGCATGCTAGAAGGCGGCTTGCTAGAGACTTGCTAGAAGGAAGCGAGGGCGAGTAACGTCGACCTCACAAGAATCCTCAAGGAAGTACCGATATGCTGATGCGCTGGCTGGCGGTTCCCGCGTTACTGGTAGCATTTACCGGGTTGGCTCAGGCGGACGAGTGCCCGGCGCTGCTGCAAGGCTCGTTGCCCAAGTTGCGCGCCAACGAATCCATCGATTTGTGCCAGCGCTTCGCCGGCAAGCCGCTGGTGGTGGTCAATACCGCCAGCTTCTGTGGTTTTGCCCCGCAGTTCAAAAGCCTTGAGGCGCTCAATCAGCGTTACAAGGCGCAGGGGCTGGAGGTGATTGGTGTGCCGTCCAATGACTTCAAGCAGGAGTCCAAGGACGGCGCCGAGACGGCCAAGGTCTGCTACGTGAACTACGGCGTGACCTTCACCATGACCGAACCGCAGAAAGTCCGTGGCGACGATGCAACCAACCTGTTCAAGGTGCTCGCCGATCAGAGCGGTGCGCCGAAGTGGAATTTCTACAAGTACGTGGTCGATCGCCAGGGCAAGGTGATCGCCAGCTTCTCCAGCCTGACCAAGCCCGATGATCCTGAATTCATTGAGGCTGTGGAGAAGGCACTGGCTTCGCCGCCTCTGGCTGCCACGCCCTGATCGACACCCATTACCGAACCTGACGCAACCCTGTAGGAGCTGCCGCAGGCTGCGATCTTTTGACTTTGATTTTTACAAACAAGATCAAAAGATCGCAGCCTGCGGCAGCTCCTACTGGTATTGCGTTATCGGGTTGAAATGAAAAAGCCCCGCCTCTGTGCCAGAGAGCGGGGCTTTTTTGCTTCGGGCGAGGGGTTCAGGCTCGCCGCACGTCATCAGAAGCGGTAAGTCGCACCGACACCGAAACCATTCGCCCAGTTTTCATACTTGGCGCTGTAGTTCTGACGGCCATTGTTGTCGTTGACCTTCACCGACTCTTCACGCAGGTACGAGTACGCCAAGTCGATGGTCAGGTCGTCGGTCGGGCTCCAGCCGGCGCCCAGGCTGAAAATCGTGCGATCGCCAGTCGGGATGCGTGGGGAGCGGTTTTCGTTGTTGGTTGGCGACTGGTCAACCGACAGACCGGTACGCAGTACCCACTGCTTGTTCAGCTGGTACGAAGCACCGATTGCGTGAGCCCAGGTGTCATGCCAGTTCTGCTCTTCAGTGATGGTGCCGAACGCTGGGTTCAAAGGAGCAGGCACGCCACTGTTCTCGACGGAGATTTCTTTCAGGCGGCTCCAGCGAGTCCAGGTGCTGCCTGCGTACAGGGTCCACTGGTCGTCCAGCTGATGAGTGACCGAAAAGTCCACGGACTCAGGGGTGGTAATGTCCAGCGAAGCATCAAACTTCTGTTGACCCAGTGGGCCGAGCGGGCTGTAGCTGAGCTTGGTGTCACCGTCGAGCTTGTATTTCACTTTCGAGTGATAGGTCAAGCCGACGCGAGTGGAGTCGGTGGCTTGAACCAGGATACCGATGTTGTAGCCCAGCGCAGTGTCGTCACCCTTGATTTTGACTTCACCGTCCGGTGCGGCCGGATTCGGGCTCAGCGACAGGTTCGATTCCAACTTGCCGTCGATACGGTTGATGGTCGGGCCGAAACCGATCGACACCTTGTCGTTGAAGGCATAGCTGACGGTTGGCTGGAGGGTGATGATTTGCACTTCGCTCTTGCTGCCGAAGTAACGGCCGGCAAAGCCGTTCTCGTAGTCGGTCACCAGGCCGAATGGAGCGTAGACGCCGAAACCGACCGCCCACTGGTCATCGATAGGCTTGACGTAATAGCCCATCGGCACGCCCATGAAAGGGACCATGTCACCTTTGTTGGTGCCGCCATTGCGGGCGCTGGCATCACTGATGTCAGTGTGCGCGTCGATGAATGCAACGCCGCCGGTCACTTGCTCGCGCTTTAGGCGAGACATGCCGGCAGGGTTGCCAACAACTGTGGATGCGTCGTCGGCAGAAGAAGATCGCCCGGCAAAACCTGTCCCCATCCCGCTGATGCTTTGTTCGTTGAGGGCAAAGCCACTTGCGAAGATCTGGGTGGATGCCAAGGCAACGGCGAGGCTAATGGTGGTTTTGAGCATTACTTTTTTCATTATTAGAACTCCTGGTGATCACCGGGGCGAAAATTACCAACATTTTCGTCCCAGCGCCATAGGCTGTAATGCTTGATTTAGAGCGGTTTTGTAGGACAATCCGACCAAATTCGCTACCAGTTGAGCGATTTTGGATCCAGAGGTTTCAGCAGGCGACCTGATTCAGCGGTGATACACAGGTTTGCCAGGCGCAGGTGAAGTCTCTCAGGCGTCCCTGGGGCTGGAAGGTCTGGCGCCAGATTCGCGCCATGCCCAGCAGGTCGTCGGCTTCGGGGAGGGGGGTGTTCTGTTCTTCGACCAGCAGCCAGGCGATGGCAGTGGCGTAACGCAGGTTGACGGTCAATTCCAGGTGCGGGCCGCTGAGGAAGGCATGCTGGCTGGCCAGGCCACGAACCAGGCTCGCGCGTTCCGGATCGAGTGCCAGGTAGTGGTCCCAAAGTGCCTGGTGGCGGGGTTCGGCGATTCGGTACAGGCCGTGTCCACGGCGGTCATGCAGGGCGGAACCAAGGGCTGACTGGCTGGCGGCGATGCCTAGCAGCAGGGATTCGGCGGTTGCGCTATGGCGTCCAAGGTAGATCAAGGTCGGACGGATCACATAACGGCACAGTTCGCTGGCAGCGATACCCATAAAGCCCTCGATACATCAATATGGCGACGAACCTGAAAGGCTTTGGCAGCGGTGAATCGACTCAGGCTCGTCGGAAGCGGAACAGGCCGCTTGAGTTGAAGTCTAGTGTCATATTCACCGCGTAAAGGACTGTTTTTAAAATATTTCCGCTGGCGAGTTATAAACCTTATATCTATCCGTGCTTAGTCGCCATGAAACGTCGGGCAACAAAAAGCCCCGCTTTTCGGGGCGGGGCTTCTGGTGTTTCAGTCGTGCTGGCGCTTCAGGCCACCAGGGCCTGGCGCGTACGCTCGATCACTGCCTGCAGCGGCTCGGCGCTGGAGTACTGGTCGGGGTACAGGCGTTCGCTGTGACGGGCGATGCCGTGTTCATTGACCAGGGTGAAGCTGAAACAGCCTTTGCGAGCGGCCATGATCAGGCAGTTCATTGGTGCAAAAGCGTTGGTGAGGGTGCGGATGGCATCCTGGGTGTGGATTTGAGTAGACATAGTCATTGGGTGTTCCTACAAGCGACACGGATAAGAGCCGTGCAAAATTAAAACGTTCCAGTGACGACGACCACCGTTGGTCGAACGAAGAACCCGACTGGAACAAAGCAGCCAGTTTGAAGCGCTAAAAATTGGCGCGCTTGGGCTGGCAGGTAGGTACTTAGGAGGGCAGGCAACACATCGAGGGCAAAGGTTCTGGGCCCGGGGTGAAGATCCTGATCAATTTGCAGGCTGGTTCGGTCAGAGTAAGTGAGCCTGGCAACACCCTTTGCATTCGATTCAAAGGCTGTGTTGGCGCAAGATTTACCTGGAAACCATCGAGGTGGTCGATCCCGCTTGTTCGGTGGCAGCTTCCTGTTGGAAGGCTGTGCCGGGGGGATTTGTTCGACCAGAATTGACTTTCAGCTTGGTACTAACGCCGCGGATACTAACGGATCGAACAGGCAAAGGGAAGGGCACTAGCAAAAAAACTCTGATGCCGGCTCATCGTCATGGTCCGTCGGCGGCTTGGCGATACCGGGAAGCTGCCCTGTCATAGCCCGGAAAACGACCGGCGGTCATCCTCATTCGACCCGTCGCAAGTGGCCTGGGACGCGGGTTTACCGGGGGTTATCCCCAACATTCGATGAAAAACGCGCCGAAAATGCACAGCGATATAACCGTCACGAAGGTAGTTGTGCACATTAGTTGCGTGGACTGTCACGGCGCTGTCATCCAGCCTTCAAGCGCAGTGGGTGCCTGTAACCAAAATTTAAGTCAATGAAAAACATCGCTTTTTTTAACTGGTGAAAAAATCGTCAGTTTGACTGCAGGCCCCGTTCCATAAGCCTTTGCGCGAGTTCAATGGCGGTTGTCCACTGAGTTATCCACAGCTTCTGTGGATTGTCCCGAGCGCTTGCTCTAGGACGGGCGTGCCGGGTTTTTTTTCGGCTTTACCTGTAAGAAAAAGAGAGTAGAGTGGCGCGCCTTCCGATCTGCCCACAGTGCTTTATGAAGTTTCGTACACCACCTACTTCCTCCTCCGACAAATCGTCCACGGTTGCCTCACCCAAGCGCTTTTCGATGCGGGTGGCCGAGTGGCTGCTGGACAGCCCGCGCCTGGGCGAAAGCCCGAACGTCAAACACATCGCCGGCCGCTTGCTCAAGCAACCGGCCCGTGAAGGCGTCGTCGCCGCACAGAGCCGTTTGGGGCAGCTGATGTGCCGTGAGTGCGGCAATGCCCGGGATCGCCGGATTGGCCAGGATCTCTTGCGCCAGGCGGCGCGGGCAGGGGACTTGCGCGCACAACAGGAACTGGGCCTGATCGAAGACTGAGCTGTCCAAGACCTGACGCCTTGGTTAACCTTCAGGCTTTATTTCAATGGCAGGAGTGGCTATGGCTATGGACTTGACCAGCGCATTGCTGGGGCTGGCGGGTGCGGCGGCGCCGTTGCTGGTGTTGGCCTGGCAACTGCAGCGCCGGGCGAGCACCGCCCAGGCCCAGGCGGCGCTGCTGGAAGAGCGCCTGGCCATGGCGAATCTGGCGCAGGATGGCCTGAATGCGCAGCTCGAGGCCAGTCGCGATGAAGTCGCCGATCTCGGCCAGGCCAACGCTGCCAAACATGCGGACCTCGCCGCCGTGCGGCGTGAGGTCGAGCTGCTGCAGATCGAGCGTGACGATGCCCGCGATGCGGCCCATGCCTGGAACATCGAACGCGCTGGCAAAGACGTCGAATTGCGCCGCCTCGACGCCCAGGCCGCGTCCCTCAAGGCCGAGCTGCGTGAGCAGCAGGAAAGCCATCAGCAGCGCCTCAACGACCTGCAGGGCTCGCGGGACGAGCTGCGTGCGCAGTTCGCCGAGCTGGCGGGGAAAATCTTCGATGAGCGCGAGCAGCGGTTTGCCGAAACCAGTCAGCAGCGCCTGGGGCAATTGCTCGATCCGTTGAAGGAGCGCATCCAGTCTTTTGAAAAGCGCGTCGAGGAAAGTTATCAGGCCGAAGCCCGGGAGCGTTTTTCCCTGGCCAAGGAGCTGGAGCGCCTGCAACAGCTCAATCTACGCCTGAGCGACGAAGCCACCAACCTGACCCGGGCCCTGAAAGGGCAGAAAACCCAAGGCAACTGGGGCGAGTTGATCCTCGAGCGCGTGCTCGAGCATGCCGGGCTCGAGAAGGGCCGCGAGTACCAGACCCAAGTCAATCTCAAGGGCCCTGACGGCGAGCGTTTCCAGCCCGACGTGATCATCTACCTGCCGGGCGACAAACAGGTGGTGGTCGACTCCAAGGTCAGCCTGACGGCCTATCAGCAATACGTAGCGGCCGAAGACGACGCTATCGGCCAGATCGCCATCAAGCAGCACGTGCTGTCCTTGCGTAATCACGTCAAAGGCCTGGCGGGCAAGGACTACAAGCGTCTCGACGGCTTGCACAGCCTGGATTTCGTCTTGCTGTTCGTGCCGATCGAAGCGGCGTTTTCCGCCGCGTTGCAGGCCGAGCCGACGCTGTTTCAGGAAGCCTTCGACCGCAACATCGTGATCGTCAGCCCGACCACGCTGCTGGCGACCCTGCGGGTCATCGACAGCCTGTGGAAGCAGGAGCGGCAAAGCCAGAACGCCCGGGAAATCGCCGAGCGGGCCGGGTGGCTGTACGACAAGTTCGTGCTGTTCATCCAGGACCTGGACGAAGTCGGCAATCGCTTGCAGCAACTGGACAAGGCCTACAGCTCGGCGCGCAACAAGCTGACAGAAGGACGCGGCAATCTGGTCAGCCGCAGCGAGCAGCTCAAGCTGCTGGGCGCGCGGGCGAGCAAGAGTCTGCCGGCAGATTTGCTGGAGCGGGCGATGACCGATGTGGATGGGTTGGTCGAGTTGCCGGAATAAAACATCAAAAGATCGCAGCCTTCGGCAGCTCCTACAGGGCTGAGATCTCTGTTGTTACAACGGCAAATGCCGACTCAACAACGCCCGCAACGCCGCCGGTTTCACCGGTTTGGCCAGGTAGTCGAGCCCCGCCGCGTGCACCTGCGCCATGGTCTCGGGTCGGCCGTCGGCGCTGATCACCACCCCGGGTACCGGCTCGCCCAGCCGGGTGCGTAGCCAGGCCATCAACTCGGTGCCGGTTTCGCCATCGTCCAGGTGGTAATCCACCAGCGCCAGTTGCGGGCGCAACCCATCGCCGAGCAGCGCCATGCACTCCTGGCGGTTACGCGCGGTCCAGACCTGGCACCCCCAGCGGGTGAGCAGGCTGTTCATGCCGATCAGGATGCTGTCTTCATTGTCGACGCACAGCACGTGGGCGCCGCTGGGCAACTTGCCATTGAGTTCGGCCGCCTTGGCCGGCAGCGCGGCTTGCGCGCGGGCCAGGGGCACGCTGACGCTGAACACACTGCCGCGCCCCGGCCACGAGCGCACGCGCAACTTGTGGCCCAGCACGCGACAGAGTCCGTCGGCGATCGCCAGCCCCAGCCCAAGACCCTTCTCGGCGCGGGTCTGGTGGCTGTCGAGGCGTTTGAATTCTTCGAAGATCACCTGTTGCTTGTCTTCCGGAATGCCGGGCCCACGGTCCCAGACTTCCAGGCACAACTCACCCTGGCGACGGCGCACGCCCAGCAGTATCGGCCCTTTGGCATAGCGGAAAGCGTTGGTCAGGAAGTTCTGCAGGATGCGCCGCAACAGCTTGATGTCGCTGTCGATGCGCAACGTACTGCTCCTGACGCGAAACTCCAGCCCCTGATCCCGCGCCAGCGCCTTGAATTCGGCACCGAGAGTGTCGAACAGCTCATTGAGCGCGAACGGCTTGGCATCCGGATTGATCTTGCCGTTTTCCAGGCGGGAAATATCCAGCAGATCGCTGATCAGGTCTTCGGCCGAACGCAGCGAACTGTCCAGGTGCTGGACCAGTTTTTGCGCCTCGCTGGACAAGCCGTCGTCCTGGTGGGAAAGGGCGGCGGAGAACAGGCGCGCGGCGTTCAACGGTTGCATGAGGTCATGGCTCACGGCCGCGAGGAACCGGGTTTTCGACTGGTTCGCGGCCTCGGCGGTGCCCTTGGCCTCGGTCAGTGCCACGTTGAGTTGCGACAGCTCGTGGGTGCGCTCGGTGACGCGCTGTTCCAGGCCCTCGTTGGCTTCGGTCAGCGCCTGCTCGGCTTCGCGGAACGCGGTAATGTCGGTGAAACTCATGACGAAGCCGCCACCGGGCATCGGGTTGCCGATCAGCTCGATCACCCGGCCGTTGGGGAACAGCCGTTCGGAGGTGTGGGCGCGGCCCTGGCGCATCCAGTGCAGGCGGCGGGCGACGTGCACTTCCGCTTCACCGGGGCCACACAAACCGCGCTCGGCGTTGTGGCGGATGATGTCGGCAATCGGTCGGCCGACGCTGATCAGGCCATCCGGGTAGTTGAACAGCTCCAGGTAGCGACGGTTCCAGGCCACCAGTTTCAGCGACTGGTCGACCACGCTGATGCCCTGGGTGATGTTCTCGATCGCCCCTTGCAGCAGCGCGCGGTTGAACTGCAGCACTTCCGAGGCTTCGTCGGCGATGCGCACCACGTCCTCAAGCTGCATTTCCCGGCCTTCAATGGCGGCTTTTACCACCGCGCGAGTCGATGAGGCCCCCAGCACACCGGCGAGCAGGCGTTCAGTGTGGGCGATCCATTCACCGTCGGCGTTCTGGTTCGGATTGAAGCCTTTGCCCTGGCGGTAGGCAAAACGGATGAAGCTCTGCCGGGCGCGTTCTTCGCCGACGAAGCGTGCGGCCAGTTGCAGCAGATCGTTGATCTGTACCGCGAGCATCGAGCGGGCGCTGGGCCTGGCACTGATTTCCTGGCCGATGAAGCGGCCTGCCTGCCAGTGTTCCGACACGCGGGTGCGAGACAGCACCGAGACCCAGGCGAACAGCGTGAAGTTGCCGGCCAGCGATAGCACCACGCCCTGGGTCAGCGGGGTGATCGGCAGGTTCAGCGGGTTGCTGTGCAGCCAAGCCAGGCCCGGGAAGCTGTTCAGGGACAAGCCGAGGCTGTGGGCGGCGATCGGCAGGATCAGCGTGTAGAACCACAGGAAGGTTCCGGCGGCGAGGCCGGCGAATACGCCGCGGCGGTTGGCCTGTTTCCAGTACAGAGCGCCGAGCATCGCCGGCGCCAGTTGCGTCACGGCAGCGAAGGCGATCTGGCCGATGGTCGCCAGGCTGGCGGTCGATCCTAGCAGGCGATAGCTGACGTAGGCCAGGAGCAGGATGACCACGATGCTGACACGGCGCACCGACAGCATCCACTGGCGGAACACCTCGAACGGGCGCTCGGCATTGTTGCGGCGCAGTAGCCAGGGCAGCAGCATGTCGTTGGAGACCATGGTCGACAGCGCCACGCTGGCCACGATCACCATGCCGGTGGCCGCCGATGCGCCGCCGATGAAGGCCAGTAGCGCCAGGGCAGGATGCGCCTGGGCCAAGGGCAGGCTGATCACGAAGGAGTCGGGCAACACCGAACTGGGCAGCAACATCTGCCCCGCCAGCGCGATCGGCACCACGAACAAAGCCGCCAGGGCCAGGTAGGCCGGGAACACCCATTTGGCCAGGCGCAGATCCTGCGGGTCGATGTTTTCTACCACGGTCACGTGGAACTGCCGCGGCAGGCAGATGATCGCCATCATCGCCACGCCGGTCTGCACCACCATCGATGGCCAGTTGATGGTTTCCTTCCAGTATTCTTCCAGGCGCGGGGCGAGCATGGCCTGGTCGAACAGATCGTCGAAGCCGTCGTACAGGCCGAAGGTCACGTAGGCGCCCACCGCCAGGAACGCGAACAGCTTGACCAGCGACTCGAACGCAATCGCCAGCACCATGCCGCGGTGGTGTTCCGTGGCGTCGAGGTTGCGCGTGCCGAAGACAATGGTGAACAGCGCCAGTACCAGAGACACCACCAGCGCGGTGTCTTGCGCGCGAACCCCCATGGCGTCGGCGCCGGCACCGATCAGCAGGTTCACCCCGAGCACGATGCCCTTGAGCTGCAACGCGATGTAGGGCAGCACGCCGACCAGGCAGATCAGTGCTACCACCACCGCCAGGGATTGCGATTTGCCATAACGCGCGGCAATGAAGTCGGCAATGGAGGTGATGTTCTCCTGCTTGCTGATCATCACCATTTTCTGCAGGACCCACGGCGCGCCGATCAACAACAGGATCGGCCCGAGGTAGATCGGCAGGAAGGACCAGAGCTGCTCGGCGGCCTGACCCACCGCGCCGAAGAAGGTCCAGCTGGTGCAGTAGACCGCCAGCGACAGGCTGTACACCCAGGCTCGCACCCGCGGCGGCAGGGGCGCGCTGCGACGGTCGCCGTAGAAGGCGATGGCGAACATGATGGCCATATAGGCCAGGGCGACGACGGCAATCAGCCCGCTGGACAGCGACATGGGAACTCCAGGCAACCAAAGACACCCGAGCCTCCCGCCCGGACAGACAGTCTCGCACGATGGCAGGGGTTAGTCAGTGTCGACCAAGGTCGTGGCGTGGCGGGGTGTCGCAGGGATAAAGGCCCTTGGATCTCGGGTGTCTGACCGGGCCTCTTCGCGAGCAAGCTCGCTCCTACAGGGGGCCGCGATCCCTTGTAGGAGCGAGCTTGCTCGCGAAGGCGGCTTTATTGACCCAACGCTATCTCGATCAACCGATGCAACTCCTCACTCTCCAGCGCCGCCTCGGAAAACAGGATGCGAAACTGAC